>CAZQOD010000057.1:0-20543 GCA_964594945.1 uncultured Desulfopila sp. | reverse complement strand
TCCATAAAACCTGTAAAGAAAAACAAGGCACTTACTTGCAGCTTGTCTGCGTTAATCAACTATCTGTTATTTGGTTGTTAAAAATACTTATTATCAAACAGTTCCTCCGGGGAAGTTTACGGTTTCCATAAATTTAACAGGGAGTAAAATATGAAAATATCAGTTGATAATAATGTCGTTGAAATTTCACCGGAATCCGACCAAGAAACAGCCGCCCTGGACGTACTTTGGAAAATTGTCATTGATTGTTATGGCAATAATAGAAAATTAATGCCCATGGGTCAGTTTGTGCCCGGCGTCGATAATATGGCTAGGTTTCATATCGAAGACCTCTAAGCTATGTCCTACGCAGCTAAAACCAAGACTAACCAAACTTGCAATATTTGCGCACCATGGTGTGCAAATATTGCGCACCATGGTGCCAGCGAACCATCTGCTACCTTTGGGAGCATGGCCGAGGATAAACATATTTATTCAAATTCAGGTCGCCAAAAAAATTAAATGCAGTCAAATAGATAAATCAAAATATAACACTGTCCACAACCAATTTTTTTCGAAAACAGCGTAAAATCAGCCAAAAATTACCTTGTCCAAACGGACGGTTGCGACCTTCCCCACCCTCATATATATCTATTTATTTTAATTACCAATCACCGCGGTTATGACGACAATATCCATAAATCCATTGATATTTTTATGCGATGCGGTTTACAATAGCATTCTCTAATCAGCATCTAGCACGTTTTTTGCAATAAAGTCGCTGACTACATGTCATATTATGGCTTTTTTGAGCAAACAGAAAGAGGACGTGCCGTGAATCAGACAACTTGCAGACAACAGACAATGCAGACATTTTTTATCCCGGAACAGAGACGTAATCAACGTCATCAGACAGCGCATCTACTGGCCATTACCCCCAAGGGAACGGGTAAGATTACCGATATAAGCAAAAACGGATTAGCCTTCGGGTGTCTTTATGCCCACTCCTTTAAAGATGAGTGGACCATGGATATTCTCGATGCCAAGGGCTCCCACATCAAAAAGATCAAGGTGCGAAAAATGTGGGAGAAGTATGAAGAGCAGGAAGATATCTCTGACACATTCGATATGGAAGTCGGCATCGGCTTTATCGATCTCACCAACAACCAGGAACGGGCCCTGGACAACCTGATCAACGATCTGCCTTAAGTGGGCAATCGCCTTGTGGAGGAGGGATTACGGCATAACTGCACACCAGGGAAAGCACGGGGTTCGGACGGCGCTCCTTGTATCCGAGGCCTCCTTACCCTCCTTCGCACCTCTTTTTAAATTCATCCGGTACTACCACCACCCTGGTCAGGGCGTAGTTGTAGGCAAGGATGACGGTGAAACCAGTCAACACTTTTTCATCATCCCCTTTTCGCATCACCTCATATTTCAGGGTAAATTTTTTGCCCTCCGGCGGCTCCACCGCAACTTTAACAGACAGTTCGTCATGCAGAAAAATCTGCCGCAGGTAGCGACAGCCTGATTCCACAACAACGATACCAACTCCCCCGCCAATATCCTTTTCAGAAAGCCCCAAACTTTGTAAATACCTGATTCTGGCGTCCTGGAATATTACCAGGGCCCTCTCGTTGCCGAGGTGCCCCCCGTAATTAATATCTCCAATTGTCACCGTGTATCTACTGGTAAAGACCCCGTTCATCGCTGTTACACTCCCAAATAAGAAAACTGCATACCACCATGGACAAAGTTTACAACACCCCCTGGATAAGGTCGAAACGGGACCCGGACCTTAAAATTAATATCAATTACTTACAGGCCATCGTCAAGAATGATAATTTCCACACGCCGGTTCTTCTTTCTCCCCGCGTAGGTATCATTTGACTGCAACGGTTCCCGATTTCCCATCCCCCTCACCCGGATATTCTCTTCGGCAATTCCCCGACTCAGCAGAAGTTTACGAATATTCAGTGCCCTCTCTTTAGATAATCTCTGATTTTCCGGTGAGTTTGTTTTCGCGGACACAAAACCTTTTACAAGCAGCGTCGCCCGAGGATAGTCGGCCAGTTTTTGCACCAGTTCATCAAATCTACGCGCCGCATCCCTCGTCAGTTTAACCGAATTCGCCTGCAGGGGCAGGATAATTTTCTTCGGTTCAAAAGGGGCCTGTGCAATGACATCCTCTTGCGTCGGCGGCAACGCTACTACCGGTTCATCGTCCCCCTTTACAACAGTAAATTCATCCGTATCCACCGGAACGGCGGCCACGGTTCCCTCCCCGATATCAATCGTCAGCTCCTCTTCCTGCTGAGTCGCAATAATATTTTCCACCGCTGCGCTGCCATCTTCATGGGATTGATCATTGATATCAACTTCCGTTTCCTCAGACATGGAGATAACGGTGGTGGGGATCTCCTTTGCAGGAGAATCGGCTATTCCCCCCATATCCCCCGTCCTCTCCGCCTTCTCCGTTTTCTCCATCACATTTTTCGAAATTTCATCATCGGTGGAGACCACGGCCGGAAGAGACCGGGCAATCCGCGGAGTCTCAAGGAGCACCGGCGGCAGTTGTTTTTCATTAACGGGCTGCTGGATGGAAAACCAGTAATACCCGCCACCCGTACACAGGACAAAAAACAGCAGGAGAAACAGACCTACTGCAACACCACTTGATTTTTCACTTTCCAGGTTAAAACCTGCTATCCTTCCGCCCCGGTGATTGACCATCCCTGGGGGCGATTGCCCCGCTTTATCGCGTTCCCCGCCCTCAACATTTTCGTGGAGACCGATGCCGACCCCACAGGCCGTAATGATATTATGGTTAATAGTCGCCTTACTCCGCTTGGAACCGTGGAGCAGGGCTCGGCTGCAGATAGTATTGATCTGGGCGGGAATACCGCCGGAATAACGGTGGATGACCTTTATCGCCTTCCGGGAAAAAATCCTGGTTTCGGCCCCGGCGATTTTCAAGCGATGTTCAATATATTGCCCGGTTTCATCCCTGTCCAATGGCCCAAGTTCCGCCTTAAGGGCCAGGCGCTGACGTATTGCCCGGTTTTTGGGGCGAGCAAGCATGGTATTAAATTCAGGTTGACCGATAAAAAAGATATTAATAAGCCTTGCGTCCTCTTTTTCAATATTGGACAAGAGTCGTAACTCCTCCAACATTTCCTGACTGAGGAGATGGCAATCGTCAATTAGCAGCACCACCTTCTGACCACGATCATGGGCATTATGGAGATAATGACTAAATCTTATCAAAAACTGCACCTTGGAGGCGCACTGTTTTTTTATACCAAACCCGCGGGCGATATCGTTGTAAAAGGCAATTCTTTCAAGGCGGGGATCCGGGATCACCACCCAGCGGGTATTTTCGTCAAGCCCCCGTACAAAAGCGTTTATCAATATTGTCTTCCCCGTGCCGACCCCGCCGGTCAGCAATAAAAAACCTTTATTATCGTGAACACCATATTTTAATAGCGAAAGCGCTTCCCGATAACCTTTGCCAAACCAGGTAAAAAGTGGGTCCGGCCCGGGCGCGAACACCGTACTGTCCAGATTGTAAAATGACTTATACATGGTAATTCGTACCGGTAAGAAAGAATTTAACTCCCGAATCTCCGCCTACTATCCGCTTGGAAAGACCAAGCCATCTCCCAATAATCATACTATTCTCTACTAAGTGGTTTTAGCAATATATTTTTCCCAAAACGTCGACGCCGATATTGCATTTTTTTATATAAGCGTTATGTTGAAAATGTTATATTACACCTAACACCGGAACTAACCGGTAAGCCGGTGTAAGTGCCTTGTTTCTTGTTTTTTATTACAGCTTTTACAGAGTAACCAGCATGGCTGAACAAAATTATCAGACCACAGCCACAACGAACAATGAAAGATACTCAAGAGTGAAGGCATTTTTATATAAAGAAACTGAATAACCGGCGCCCATACCAAAGGGCAGAATTCAGGTAGTGTCCATCCGCAATAAGTTATTTCCGGACGGACACTGGTAATAATTTACATGCCGATATCCGAAAATAAATAACCTGTTTTTACAACCGGCGGCCCATAAAACCATCGGACCGCAAATCAGGGCGACAGCCAGAAACGGGTTAACAGGCAACCATGACTAAAACCACACGCCTCCTTGTCCTATTCTGTTTATTCTGTATCCCTCCGCTTTATACGGCTGATGCATCCGGACAGAGTTCAACCCTGCGTCAATATCTGAAACAGGTCGATTCATATATTAAGGCCCATAGACATTTTGAGGCCGCAGAGACCCTCAAACAGGCAACGCAACTGGCCGGGAAAAAACATCCGTCGCTGCATATGCGCCTTGCCATACTCTACTATGGCCTGGGACTGATATCCGAGGCGATTGAAGAGGGAGAAAAAGCCGTTCAACAGGCACCTTCAGCCAAATGGTATAAATACGACCTGGCAAAATTTTACTATGTTGACAAACAATACGATAAATCACAGCGACAATTTACGGACCTGCTGCAAATTGACCCCGGTTTCACCCTCGGCTACTACTATCTCGCCGAACTATACTACCAAACTAAACAATATGATATGGCCTGGCTTAGTTACCAACGCGCCAAAAAACTCGGCATGGGACAACGGGGAATACATCTTGAGAAAAAACTAAACAATTTCACTGCAAAACCTCAGGAAACGTTCCCAACTACCGACCACAACGCCCTTTTCCGGTTTATCAGGACCCCTTCGAAAAAAACAGCGGATAATATTTTAAAAAAAATTGCCGGTGGTAAATTATTTGAAAATCTTGAACTTGAACTCAATAAAAAATCGGCCATAGACTTTGGCATGATAACCCTGGATGAGCTCAAGGATTCCGTTGCACAATCGTTGAGAAACAGGCGCCCCTACGATTCGCCCTCCATAGTACAAACAGGCTCTGATTTTCGTATAATACAGAGGATAATGCCCTTTGACACCCAAAAATGGCAAAAAATTATCCGCCGCGGGAAAACGCAAGCCACGCAACCTGCAATCCGACTCTCCAGACAACTCGACATCTTCTATGCCGTTGAAACGTGGAAAAATAACTGGCAGAACGGAAAAGTAGAAGATTATTTTTCCTCCTACAGCAGCCGCTTTAAGCCGGAAGGAGACCTGCCCCTGCATATCTGGGAAAAGACCCGTCGTGAAAAAATGCGCCGGACCTCTGATATGCGTATTACGATCAGTGACCCCCAGATCGAGATGATCAACCATGGACGGGTAATTATCACCTTCCTGCAAACCTGCCAATCGCCCATCAATTATAACGCCGTCGTCAAAGCTCTGACCATGGACAGGGAAGAACGGGGCTGGAAAATTATCAAAGAACATATAATACTGCGCATTACCCCCGAGAATCTCTTAACCCCGCTACACACCGATCTTTAGAAAACGGTGAAATAGAGGCAATTTTGAAAAAACGGTCACCGTTACTTCAACGTATAACTGAATTTCCTTGAGTTTCGCCGGACTATCTGGTAATCGTCTGCCTTTGATCCGCCTAGTTTTCTGATTACAATCCAAATCTTAAGTAAATGACATTGCTGTCGTATTAATAACGCAGAGAAAAGATACGAAAATGGAAGACTCCCTGACCATAATCGTCCCGATTTACAACGAAGAGGAGTGTTTACCTCCGTTTTTTGCCGAGATGGACGATTTTATTAAAACGTGCCCCATCTCAATTCTTGTCCTCTGCATAAACGACGGCTCAACGGACGCAAGCCCCGTCCTTATCAGGAATAAATGTGACGAAGACAGCCACTATACCACCATTTTTCTCGACACCAATCGCGGCCTGAGTGCGGCGATTAAAGCGGGATTAGACCACTGCACAACATCACTTGTCGGATACATCGATGCCGACCTGCAGACACACCCGTCCGATTTTCTCTCCTATCTGAAATATTTTCCGCGTTACGATATGGTCAACGGTATCAGACAAAATAGAAAAGACACTGTTGTCAAACGACTCTCTTCCAAAATTGCTAATAACTACAGACGCTTCATGATCCGCGACAATATTGAAGACTCGTGCTGTCCACTGAAAATAATAAAGACCGACATGGCCAAACAAATACCGTTTTTCACGGGAATGCACCGCTTCATCCCCGCCCTGATCCAACTGCACGGAGGCTTGGTCAAACAGCTCCCCATAACACACTCACCCCGTTATGGAGGTACCGCCAAATATAACCTGCGCAACAGGCTGATCGGCCCGTTTTTCGACACCCTGGCCTTCCGCTGGATGCGCAGTCGGCACATCAGTTACACCGTTGCTTCTGTAAGCAACCAGCATGGGTCAAACAAAAGGCCCGGTCACAACAAACAATAACAGTATCAAATTATTTTGTTATTAACCTAATAACAAAATAATTTGTAAAGCCCTGTTCTAGGGGCTTAGATTAACGACATTGTTGTCGAATCACGAAAAAAACAACTTTGATCTTTTATATAAAATGGACCACTATTTTATTTTCAGCATAGGTTTTATCGCCCAGATTTTTTTTTCGGCACGATTACTGGTACAATGGATCAGTTCCGAGAAGGCGGGCCGTATTCTCTCGCCCCTTTTGTTCTGGCAACTGAGTATTCTCGCCTCTTTTCTCATGATGGTTTACGGTCTTTTTCGCAACGATATTTCCATCATTATCGGCCAGGCACTAACCTACGGAGTCTATATACGCAACCTCTATTACAAAGGGTTCTGGCCGAAAATCCCCAGGCTTCTGCGCATCTTCATCATCCTCTTTCCGGTGGTGGCACTGTTTGCATTACTTAAGGGCAGGGTTTATAATTTCAGCACATTAATTTCCAACAAGGATATTCCTTTCGTCCTGATGTGCTGGGGAATTGCCGGACAGTTTGTTTTCACCTTTCGCTTTATTTACCAATGGCTATACACTGAAAAACAAAAAGAATCGGTCCTGCCCATAGGGTTCTGGCTTATCAGTATATCCGGCTCTTTAATGGTTCTTTCCTACGCGGTAATTCGAAGGGATCCCGTGCTCTTTGTGGGACAGATATTCGGCAGCGTCGTCTACAGCAGGAATATCCTGATCTGGATGCGGCGACGTCGCGAAAAACAACGGTGAAAACAAGCGGCCATGACGACTCACACCACGGCAAAAACCAGCCTCTCCCAACGATTTCTCTGGTGTCTGGCCTGCTATTTCTTCCTCCATATTATTCTACGTATCTGCCTTTCTGATTCACTCGATTACGACGAGGCGGAACAGGTCGTGCTCGCCCAGTGGCTCCTCCCCGGCTACACGGATCAACCGCCACTGTACACCTGGATACAATACGGCCTATTCCACCTGTTCGGCACCACCGTTTTCAGTGTCAGTCTCCTGAAAAACTCCCTCCTCTTTCTTGCCTATGCCTCATTTTACGGCGGTGCCCTGGCGGCCTTAAAAGATACGCGCGCCGCAATCCTGGCCACAATCTCATTGTTACTGATACCCCAGATAGGGTGGGAATCCCAGCGGGATATGAGCCACAGCGTACTTGTGATATTTGCGGCCTCGGCCACATTATGGCAAACTATGCGATGTGTAAAAAAACAGACCCTGTTTAACTACTGCCTGCTCGGCATATCCGTCGCCGTGGGTATCCTCGCCAAGGCCAATTATCTACTCTTTTTAATAACTATTGCCGGGGGGCTATCCACTCTACCCGATGGTAGAAAAATCCTTTTTTCTAAAAAAATGGCCCTTGCCATATGCACTGCACTCATGCTGAGCGGCACCTACCTGCTGTGGATATTCCAACACCAGCATATCCTTTTTTCCGCCACCGGTAAATTCCACTCCTCCTACGGAGTTTATCCATGGGATTCCATCCGCAGCCTCACCGTCAACAGCATACTGTTTCTGACCCCTTTATGGATATTCTACCTCTTTATCTTCCCACGGGGTTTCAAGACGAGCCACACCGGCAAAAAAACATTTGCCAATCAACTCCTGCGCAACTACCTGCTGCTGCTAATCACTCTTCTCTTTACAATAGTGCTGTCGCTCAAGATTACCTACGTCAAGGATAGATGGCTGCAACCCCTGCTCTTTGTTGTACCCATATTCTTTTTTTCCCGGCTCGATCCACATTCCATCAATCCCCGACAATTTAAAATATTCCTCACCATCGTCGCCGTAACCGCAACAGTAATTTTCTCGGCCCTGATCATCAGGGTCGTCGGCGGCCCGTACACCCATAATTTTTGTCGTCTTAATTTTCCCTTTTCGGCAATGGCCGAAGATATTGGCAGGAGCGGTTTTAACAGGGGGCTTATCATCAGCAACAATCGATTTATCGCCGGTAACATGCACCATCAATTCCCCGACACCATGGCCCTGATCCCCGGTTACGGTTTTGAAAAAATGGTCAAGGATCGTGCTTATACAAAGGCTGCGGTTATGTGGGATATGTATTACGGGCCAGCTGTTCCCAAGGAGCTGGCGGATTATCTCAGCGACACATTCCATATCAGGGTCTCCGACTACCCCGTGACCTATTACAAACATCGTTACAAATACGCACGCACCACCACCGTAACACTTGGAGTTATGCAGTTTCCCATTAATGCCTTACTCCGTAAAAGCTATAATAAAAAACAAGGTATTTATAGCGCCTTACCGGTCATTTCCGGTGTTAATTCGATTAAAAAAAATTACAAATTGACACCGACACCATAACGGATAACAGACATATGCATAAGTTATTACGATGTGACAATATCTCAAAATACTTCAGTATGGATCAACCTTTGGTTAATATAAGCTTCACCGCTTTTTCCGGCGAAATTTTAGGCATCATCGGTCCCAACGGGGCCGGAAAAACAACCTTGATGGAGTGTATATCGGGGTTACTACCCTTTCAAAAGGGCCAGCTTTTCTGGGAAAACCAGCCGCTACCTCCGGCAAAGGCCAAGGAGCATATCTTTTATCTACCCGATGCCGTACACCCCTACGGAGATCAATCAGTCGGCGGGGTGACGATGTTTTTCCGGCATATCTTCGGGGCATCCAAAAGCAGATGGCAGCAACTTATTGAGCAGTTCGAACTCACCGATGTTTTAGCAAAACGGGTAAATTCCCTCTCCAAGGGTTTTCACCGCCGTCTACTCCTCTTCATCGGTCTCCTCTCACCCCAGCCGCTACTGATGCTCGACGAACCCTTCGACGGCTTTGACCTTCGCCAGACCCTGGGGATCATGGAGCTCTTAAAGGAGTCCCTTAACAATCGCACATTATTGCTCTCGATCCATCAACTTTCGGAGGCGGAAAAAATCTGTGACCGTTTTCTTCTGCTCAACGGGGGGGTGGTCGCCACAACGGGCTCACTGGCCGATCTACAAAAAGAGACAGGGCTGGAAAACGGCAACCTCGAAGAGGTCTTTCTTGCAATCGTCTAAAATAACCATATGGCGCCTCCTGCTCATCCAGGAAATCCGTGCCATCCTGATTTCTCCAGCACTGTGGGGCATGGTAATTATTCTATCCCTGCTGGTAGGATATAGTTTTACACAGGCGGTGGCATTATTCAGTCAGGCCAGCAGAACCGCCCTTTCATACCCGGCACTTGCCGATGGCATGACCCCGCTGGACGGTATCTTTATACCAAGTTTCGGCGCATATTATCTGGTTGAAACGTTCCTATTGCCCTTTATAATAATACAACTCATCGGCCGGGATAAACACGACGGCACCTTGAAATTACTATTGCAGCTGCCACTGTCTACATTTTCCCTCAACGCCGTAAAGCTTCTGGCAACAGCGGTTATCTGGCTTATTGTTATGGTGCCGGGGATATCAGTCTTTATAATCTGGCATTACCTCGGGGGAAGCTGTTATTCCCCCGAGATATTTTGCCTGATCCTAGGCCACACCCTCTACACCCTGATAATTATCACCGTCGCCATGTTCGCAACCGCTGTTGCAGTGACCATGCCCGCCGCCGCAATGATCTGCCTTTCGGTGACGCTGGGCTCGTGGGTTCTGGCCTTTGCCGCAGATAAGGGCAAAATAATAGCCATCCTGAACATGATTTCACTAACCAACCTCCTGCACCAGCTTGAATGCGGTCTACTCTCCTCGACCATACTCCTATCCTTTATTTTACCGGCGGCCTTCTTTTTTGTTGCAGCTTCCATCTTCCTCCATAGCGGAAGAAATATATTCAGTAACTTAACATTATTATTAATTAATTTTTTCACATTTCTCACACTGTTTTACATTGCAAACCAACTTCCGTACCATTTTGATGCCAGTGAAAACCATCGCCACTCATTCAGCCGGGCCGATACCAGGGCGCTGCAAAAAATGAACAAACCACTGAAAATAACCATCCACCTCGCCTTCGAAGATGGCCGCCTCCACGATCTTCGAAATGGTGTCCTGGCAAAATTACAACGACTGGTAGCGAATTTACGGATAGTATACGCCAAACAAGATACCCAAAATATTTTTGCCGCCCCGGAAAGTGATGATTACGGCCTGATCGAATACGATTATGGCAACGGACACGATGAGAGTTATTCAACCAGCAGTGTCGAAATATTAACAATATTACATAATTTGGCCGGACAAAAGGTAAGCGTAGCCAGCAGTCGTAACTCCAGCGGCCACCCCCTTGTAGCCGACGCATCCTCCAGCCGTTACTGGTTTTATCTCTTTTTACCCATGCTCTTTTTGCTATCAGGCTACCTGGCCCGCCGACCACAATCTTTTAAAACCTGAATCAGCAACAGGTCGCAAAGACTCCAAACCTGTTGCTGATCCTGAAGGGGTGCGATACACTGACTTTTTCCATCCAACAATAAACCATGACGCCTAACAACCTCAAATATGGAAATAGCGCTATGAAAACCACGCAGAAAATATTAATTATCACCATCATTGCAACTATCCTCGCCCTCACCACAACCGCCTTTTGCACCAAGCCATCGCCAACCTCCCCGTCAACCGGGGACATAGTCGATCATTTTTCCACGGAAACCGTAGGGGCCATGCCAATCTCTTTTGCACCTGCGGTGGGCAACTGGCTCATCGGCATCGACGATAAAAACAAAGTATTAATGGTGGACGGTCGCAAATGGAGCCGTGGCCAAACCGCAACGGGATTGGCCGAGAAGGCCCGCACCCTGTATGGCGATAGATATGCAGAATTTTTAGATAATGTTCAGGCATACGCCTACTTCCCCTTTGCCGTTTGCAAACGGGTGGATTCCTTCAGTAACGGCAAAATCAGTGTTCGCTTTAAAGCAATCTCCGGCAGAATCGACCAGGGGGCCGGTATTCTTTTTGACCTTAAACCCCGTGGTGATTATTATGCTGTTCGTGCTAATCCCCTGGAAAACAACCTGGTACTATGGCGCTTTAAAAGGGGGCGACGTTCCTCCGTGAGCTGGGTCAGAAATGTCACCACCCCCACCAGAAAATGGCATACACTATCGGTGAGAATAAAGGGCAGAAATATCAAGGGATATGTCAACAACAAACAGTTTTTAAACCATACCCTGCCCGCGGCGGTATCCGGAAAAGTGGGGCTCTGGACCAAGGCGGACAGTGTTATTTACTTTGACGATTATACGGTGACAAAGGAGTAAAATACCGATCCAGGTAACGGCAAAAGCAGATGACGGGCGAAGACAATTTACATAAACTCCTCTCAATGATGCAACCAAAACTCCAGGCGGAGGAGTATATATTCTACTCCGCTCCGGGCAAATACGGAGACCACGCTGATCTTTCACCAATAGCGTCATTCTGTGAAGAGGAGGGACTGACCCTTGTCGTCCCCCTGGCCGCAGCCAGGGCCGGGGGATTAGCCTTCACATCGACCTTCAAACTCATCACCCTGACGGTTCATTCCAGCCTGGAGGCCGTCGGCTTAACCGGTGCGGTGTCCGGCCGACTGGCGCAAAAAGGTATCAGCGCCAATATCTTTGCCGCCTTTTACCACGACCACATCTTCGTTCAGACGGAAAAAGCAGAAGCCGCCCTGCAGGCCCTGCAGGAGCTGGGCAATGAATTTAAATAACTAGGGATATGCACCGGGGGAATAAGCATTTCCTGGCAAGCTCCCAACCACGGGGTTAAAGGTCATGATTACGGCGGGACACCCTGAATAAGGAGGTGAAACTCATAACCTCCCGCCCCCGACTGTCAACGACCATTGCCTTGCCGTCCAAACTCCTCTCCCCGGAAAAAACAACTTGCGCGTGGGCGGTAACAATACCCTGCCGAACGGGTGCCAAAAATGTTGATGTTAAAGAGACCGTGGCAAAAAATGTCCCCTCCGCCAGCAGCGATTTACAGGCAAACGCCACTGCGGTATCGGCAAGACTGGTCAGGGCACCACCGTGGAGAAGGCCAAGGCCCTGACAATATTTAGCAAGAAACGGCATGGAAAGCGTTGCCCTGCCGGCGGAGATATCATCTATCTCCATATTTAGAAGCTGTTCAAAAGGGGCACAGCTAAGCCAGTTTTTTATATCCACCCGGTGGGGACCCAGTTGATTTTTTTGTCCAGAAATATGGTCGAATTCGGTTTTCATTCGGATAAGGCGCGTATGGAAAGTAGATAAAAATACTTCAACCCATTGATAACAAAACAAATTCAGCAGCACGAGAAGAACGATATCCCCAGGAGGTGGCCCACGAAAGGAATCTGCCCAGGGGGTACAAGACTCTGGTTTTTACTCTACCACGCCCCGCGTCTTTCTGCTATAACCTAGGATAACATATCAAAAATCACACAGGTATCCCATATAACCGGAGGCAATATGAAAGTAAAAGACATTATGGAACCCATGACAAACTGGCTCACCCCCGAAATGTCGGTGAAACAGGCCATCGAGGTTATGAGAACCACCAGGCGATCGCACGGCCTTTCAGTGAGCGGTATCGTCGTCCTGGACGGGGCCATGAACCTTGTCGGCATCGTCTCCACCAAGGATATTTTACGAATCCTCCTACCGTCACACATGTATATCGATGAACACCACGACCATATATCCTGGGATGGTCTCAGGGAGGAAAAAACGCACCTAACGGAAACCGTTTCCGTCTCTAAAATCATGAGCGAGGATGTGCGAGTCATTTCCGCCCGGGAAACCCTGCTCAGATGCGCCGACATACTCCTCAGCGAACAGATCAGAAGATTACCTGTAACCCGCAGCGACGGCAAGGTGGCGGGGATTGTCTATATCAGGGATGTCTACAACGCTCTGACCCAGTTACTGACCAGCTGATCCACTGATATCGAACCGATTTTTTTGGATAACTTATTAAAAATTTTTTATCTGGATCCAGCGCCCGCACTCCTGACTTGTCCATTGCGGAATTTTTGGTATAAGGCAGAAATCTGCAAGAAGTATATTGATGTTTAACCGGTTCCCAACTATAATTTCGCTGCCGCGATACCGATAACTCTCAAACATACCCCCCAGGGAGATACACCCCATTAAAAAAAGAATGAATACAGCAAACTATCTTTCAATTGTGTTTTGGGCCCTGCTGCCCGTTTACCATATATTCCCCTGTACCGCTGCCCTGGCCGCAACGGACTTACCCGTGGAGAAAATCAGCCTCAGCAGAGCATGGCGGAAGGTCGAGGCCGATAACAGCGGCCTGGCCGCGGCCAAAGAACGCATCGTTGAGGCAAAATCCCGACAGGATGCGGCCAAAGACCTCTATTGGCCGGAAATAAACCTGAGTGGTAGCTATATCTACCTCGACGATGATATCACCATCTCCCCTGCCGATATCCTTGGGAGCATGGCCGACAGCCGGGCCCTCGCGCCCCTGCTCGGCAGGTTACCGCTGGGAAGGCTCAATGGCGCCCTCACCTCCACAATCGCCAAACGACAAAATGTGACCAGCTCAATACAGGCCGGCTGGCCCATCTACACCGGTGGCAGGATCAATGCCGCCCAGGATATCGCCGCCGCCAGATACGATGAAGCAAGGGAGATGCTGACCACGGAGGTACAAAAAAAATTCGAGAAATTAATTCGCTTCTATTTCGGCGCAATCCTGAGAAAACAGGTACACAGCACCAGGCTGGACATTGAAAAAGGTTTAAAAAAACACAGGGATCATGCCGTCCTCCTGGAAAAACAGGGGCAAATTGCCAGGGTTGAGCGTATGCAGTCCGAAGCCTCCTATGATAAGGCAAAAGTTGAGCGGCAAAAGGCGGGTCGCGACCTGAAAATCGCCCTCCTGGCCCTGACCAGAATGTTAAATAACAAGAACATGGCAATCCCCAGCGACACCCTCTTTATTAATGAGAAGCTGCCTCCATTGCAGTCTTTCATAGAAAAGACCCTGGCCACCCATCCCGGCCTTGCCATCCTGAAAGCCAAGGAAAAACAGGCTGCATCGCTCATCAGCGTGGAAAAGGGTAAATACAAGCCGCTGGTGGCCCTGTTCGGCACCTACAATCTCTACGAAGAGGATAATCTGGCCACCAAACTCATGCCCGACTGGCTGGTCGGTATTACCATAAAAATACCCCTGCTGACAAGATCGGGGCGAGGCGGCAAACTGGAGGCGGCAAGGAGTATGGTCAGACAAATTAAGGCCGTACAGAGTCAGGCCGAGAGTGATTTATCGCTACTGGTCGAAAAAAACTACCACCAGGCCAGGCAGGCCCTGGAGGAATATCGTGGCCTCGGCTCCAGCCTGGAACTTGCCCGGGAGACGGTGAACCTGCGCACCAAAGCTTTTAACCAGGGTCTTTCCACCTCCCTGGACGTGGTGGATGCCCAACTGTTTCTCGGCGGCGTTAAGACCCAAAGAGCTGTGGCAATTTTTAACTACGATACCGCCCTGGCAAAACTCTTGGTCTTGAGCGGACAATTAAAAACTTTTTTTCAATATCAGAAAACAGAGGCAATAGAGGTACCATAATGCGTTTTTTCAGAACATTCCTGGTTGTTGCAATTCTTATTGCTGCAATTTCCTGGCTCAGCTACACTTTCTGGCTTGCTTATCAACCCAGGCCGCAACAACTACAGGGACAGATTGAAGCACAGCAATACACGGTCTCGTCAAAGATCCCCGGCCGCATCCACGAGGTCCTCGTGAAAAAGGGCGACCGGGTGCGGCGTGGACAGTTAATTTTCACCATCCTCAGCCCGGAAATAGACGCGAAACTGGCCCAGGCCAAGGCCGGAAAGGATGCGGCGGAAGCCCTAGCCGAAAAGGCCAACAGCGGCGCCCGTCAACAACAGATTGCTGCGGCCAGGGATAAATGGCAGCAGGCCTGCGCCGCAGAAAAACTTATGAAAAAAACCTTCCAGCGTATTGATAACCTCTATAAGGAGGGGGTTATAGCCGAACAGAAACGCGACGAGGTTTACACCAAATTCCAGGCGGCAAGCTACGCCGCCAATGCGGCCTATCAGATGTACACCATGGCTAAAGAAGGGGCAAGAAAAGAGACGATAAGGGCCGCCGAAGGAAAGGCCCGCATGGCGGCCGGTGCCGTAACTGAAGTTGAGGCATACGCGGCCGAGTCCAAGAGCAGGAGCTGGCACGATGGCGAAGTTACCCAGATTCTCCTGCACAGCGGCGAGATTGCCCCCCAGGGGTTTCCGGTGGTAACCATTATGGACATGGAGGATGCCTGGGTGGTTTTTCATATCCGCGAAGACCGGTTGGCCAATTTTAAAAAGGGCAGCAAGTTTTCCGCCACGATTCCCGCCCTGGACAACAGCCGTTACACTTTTGAGGTAAGTCACGTTGCCGTTATGGGTGATTTTGCCACCTGGCGCGCCACAAATGGTGATAAGGGCTTCGATATGCGAAGTTTCGAGATCGAAGCACGGCCGACCGCGACCATTAAGGATTTACGGGCCGGAATGTCCGTTTTGGTTGAGAAAAAATGAACGGCGGTTTTTCGGACATGGTCAGGCGTGAATGGCATCTCCTGTGGAGTGATCCGTGGCTGGCGTCCCTGGTCAGCTGGATCCCACTCCTACTGGCCTTTCTCCCCTGGGCCATATTTTCCACCGGGGTGGCAAGGGATCTGCCCATCGGCGTCGTCGACCTGGATAACAGTAGAATGTCCAGGGCCCTCATGCGCCATTACGATGCCAGCCCGACCCTGGAAACCTCAACTCATTTTCTTTCGAGCAGGGAGGGGGCCCGTGCCCTCCGGGCCGCAAAAATATACGCCCTTGTCATCATCCCCCGCAATATGGAAAAGGACACCATCCTCGGCAAGACCCCCAGGGTCAGCGCCTTTATCAACAGCCAGTTCCTCCTCATCGGCAAGAATATCCAATCCGCCGTTTTAAAGGCCCACACCACGTTTACAACACGCATCGAAATCATGGGGAATATGCTTTCGAAGACACCTGTTCTCACTAAAGCCATTCCCCTGGCAACCCCCATCGGCAACCAGATAGTCCCCCTCTTTAACATTAGCAACAACTATGCCCAATTCCTGGTATCCGCCATTATCCCCGCGATATGGCAGATTTTGCTCGTCGCCGCAATCGTACTTTCCCTGGGCGCCGAACAGCGGCGCCAGGGTCTCCAGGCATGGCTGGGTGATAGACCCGTCCGGGCCATCCTCGCCAAATACGTGGTTCTCATCGTCATTTTCTCGCTGCAGGGAATGCTCTTTTTATGGTCGCTCTATATTTTTCTCGGCTACCCCATGCACGGCAGCTACTGCCTACTCTTTTTCGCCCAATTGCTCACGGTATGCGCCAGCCTCATCGGCGGCTCCATCTTTTTCCTACTGTCAAAAGACACCACCAGGGCCCTCAGCCTGTCCGCCGCCTACGCGGCGCCCGGCCTGGCCTTTATGGGAATCACCTTCCCCGTCACCGACATGACCCTGCCGGCCAGGGTATGGCGAAGTTTTCTTCCCATCAGCCACTATATCGAGATCCAGCTCGCCCAGGTAAATTACGGGGCTCCGGTGCAAAATTCCCTGCCACAACTCAGAAACCTCAGCCTCTTTTTTATCCTGCTGATCGTGGTCTTCGGCCAGGTCGGTTATCTCGCAGCCACAACCCGTAAAGGAGAGGAGCGTCAATGAGCTGGTACAAACTTTTCAAAAATGAATTACGGGCGATCTTCACCGACCCAGCGATTTTACTCACCGTTTTCGGCGGAGTTCTCCTCTATTCTTTCCTGTATCCACTGCCCTATGCACAGCAAATACCGAGGGAACAAAAAGTCGTTGTCGTCAACCTTGACAACAGCCGTCTCAGCCGACGTCTGGAAAGAATGGTCGACGCAACCCCCCAGGTGGAGCTGACCAAACGAGCCCATTCCCTGGCCGAGGCCCAAAAAATATTTATTTGCGAAAAGATGGCTGGTATCTTCGTCATCCCCGAAAATTTCCAGCGGGACCTGCTCCTCGGCAAACGGCCGACACTCTCCTTTGCCGGTGATGCCGGATATTTTCTCGTCTATGGAACGGTGCTGCGGGGCATGGCCGGCGCCGGCAAGAATCTGGCCGCCCAGGTAAAAGTCGCCCGTATGATTATATCCGGTCGGGCCAGGGTTCAGGCCAGTAAACAGTACCAGGCGATCAAACTCAACCTTCGCCCCGTTTTCAACACCACCATGGGCTACGTTAACTACGTAATCCCTGCCATCTTCATCCTGATCCTTCACCAGACCCTGATCATGGGTACGGGGATACTGGGGGGTGGACAAAACGAATATGATATTAAAAACAACGACGGTTATTGGCGCCGGGTCCGTCCTCTACAGCTTATCCTGGTACGATCCGCCATTTTCATCTCCGTTTACTGGTTACTATGCGCCTATTATTTCGGCTTTTGTTTCTCCTTTTACAATATCCCCCGCCTGGCTGACTTTGCCCAGTTAAACCTGCTTATCTTCTCTTTCCTGTTAAGCGCTTCCTCCCTTGGTATTTGCCTGGGTCTGCTTCTGCCCCGGCGCGAACTTGCAACCCTGCTCGCCCTCCTCAGCTCCATGGTATTGATCTTCGCCTCCGGCTTCGTCTGGCCCAGCTCCGCAATTCCGCTATCCGTCAACGCCGTCATCCAGTTCGTTCCCGTGGTACCCGCCATTAAAGCCTTTATCACCCTTAACCAGATGGGCGCCGATTTTATTGATATCCTTCCCCTTGTAAAACAACTCCTGCTCTGTGCGGCACTGTATTTTTCCATCGCTTGGCTGCTATGCAGAAAAAAATACTGGACAAGGTGAAAATGTTTGCTATCTTTAGCAAAAATCAAGGGAGGATCCTATGGGAACAAACTATAAAATTGTCTTTACAGGTCGTTTACTTCCCGGGTTTGATCGCGAAAAGGTCATCAAGAATTTACTGGCCATTTCCAATATGGACAGGGAACGAGCGGAAAAATTTTTAGATAAAGACCGGGCCACGGTGGTCCAAAAAAACCTGACCAAAGAAAAGGCCGAAAAGTTTCTGGCTATTTTTCAAAAGGCCGGTTTGGAGATGCAGCTTGTGCCACCGGATCAGGCTGCAACAGCGGCACAGGGTAAAACTCCACCGTCGGCCGTTACGCCCGATCCGCCCCGACAGGCTGCCGAAAGCACCACCAAGCCCACCTCGGACGGGGGGCAAGAGGCCGTCACCGCTGCCCACGGCCTGCTCTGGCTCAAGTCTGCCGCCACAATGTTCCTCCAGGAACCCTGGAAGTGGATGGGTATGGCCATAATCGCCCTGTTACTGCAGGCAATTGCCGCAATTCTGCCTTTCTTCGGAAGCATCATCAATTCACTCCTTACCCCGGTCTTCGCCGCTGGGATGATGATGGCCGCTCAAAACCAGTACGAAGGCAAACCATTTTCATTTGACTATATTTTCAAGGGCTTTCACCATAACCGCAACCAGCTGCTGCTGGTGGGTGCCATTTACTTTGCGGGAATCATGATCATTGCCATGGTAATCGGGTTCATCACCGCCATAGCCCTGGGGACAAGTATTATCTCCATCACCGGCTCCGTGGACGAAAGCGTGGTTTCCTCGCAGCTGATTTACGCCAATATTATTGTCTTTCTGGTGGCCCTACTCTTCGGCTTGCTATTGTCTGTTCCCCTCTTTATGGGCACCTGGTTTACGGCACCCCTGGTGGCCCTCCATGATAAACAACCATGGGATGCATATAAAACAAGCTTCATGATTTGCTATAAAAACTGGAAGCCGTTCCTGGCGTACAGTGGTATAATATTCGCTGTCGGCCTCTCATCGACTGGAATTGTTGTCGCTTTAATGTTTGCCACGGGCCAGAACGGCAGCTACTTTTACCTAAGCTTTATCTCTTGTCTTATCCTTTTTGTCCTTGGTTTCCCGTGTGCAGTTATCTGCGCTATTTCCGTCTTTACCAGTTTTCATGACCTGTACCAACAATCAGACTAAAGGTTTTAAAAAATCACGGGACCCGGTTGCAAAACCGTCTCCAACTCACCCTCCTCTCCGCTTTGAACCTGGAAAGTCACACGATCAGGGACGAAATACAACGGGGCGACATCTCATCCCCATACGCACCAACAAAAAAGACTCGGGACAGACACTCAAAAAAAAAGATCCGCCGGGCCAGAAACTCCAATCATGGCCGCTGAATTCGGGTCTAATCTTTAAGCAACAACAGCAACCAAGAAAGACTGCAAGGCTTATTTATAATTAATTGATGACTGGCCGTTTTTGTAACCCCGTTCTTACTGTATCTTGCGCTGACGGTAACATACTGTTTTGACGGTATTAACTGGGCCGATATCAGCAGCCCGAAGGAGTCTATGCTCGCATATTGAGAGTTTGCGCTCCATGTCGGAATAACCGTACTGCTGGAACCATCGTCCCAGCTGGCGATGGCTACAAACTGCGCCATACTGTTTGGACCGATACTTCCCGGACCTTGGATGGTTAACTTTAAGGTGTTCAGGTTTACAATACTGACGGCGCGCAGTTCCATTCCCTTGTAACTACCACCCCAGACCATGACATGGTTATCATAATCCCAGGTATCGTGGAGGTAAACTTCGTTGGTGGCATCATTATAACCCACGCCGACGACGGTATGGCCTGCCAGATTCAGCATCACCGGCCTGTCGTGGTCTATTTCCGCCTTATAATCGGCAAATGAAAAACCACCGGCCACTTTATTATCCGTTTTTTGATTATAGCAATCGATAACAGTATAGCCCCTGGATTCATAAAATAGTTTCCTGCCGTAGGTACCATCCTTAACATGAACATTATGATAGATCATATCGTTACAATGGAGTTTAGCCGCCGTTGGTCTATAATAAAAAATAGTCGCCCCATCTCTGTTTCCTTTTGCGGACTGACTGGTCTTCATATAGTCGCCGATGGCGCCATCTCCATCCCAGCCATGCTCGGGCCAACCATTGGCAATATACGGATCATCGGCCGTACTATTATATCTGACCCAATAATCATCCAGGCTGCCCCGCACAATACCCCTGCCATCCACACCGCTGTGGGAGGCCGCCAGGGGTAGATTAGGATATGTACGATAACCATCAGACCAGGTGGGCCATGAACTG
>CAZQOD010000056.1:0-20614 GCA_964594945.1 uncultured Desulfopila sp. | reverse complement strand
TGTGAACATGGGGGATTTGTCGATACCGTTTCTTATTATTTCATGTGTTTTTTC
This sequence comes from uncultured Desulfopila sp., assembly GCA_964594945.1. Classification (GTDB taxonomy): domain Bacteria; phylum Desulfobacterota; class Desulfobulbia; order Desulfobulbales; family Desulfocapsaceae; genus Desulforhopalus_A. The sequence continues at coordinate 20,560 of CAZQOD010000056.1, read as the reverse complement.
GTTGGTGTAGGTAATGTAACACGGTCTTTGGGGCAGGGTATAAGCCCCTTTGGAGCTAAATGAAAAATGGGACGGTGGATCATCGCTGTGCTGGATCTCAAGTTGGGAATAGTCTATGGAATGGGAGGCCAGTCTGGGAACAGTCCCGGTCTTCATCCGTCCCACCGCGAACCCGTGTTCCTTGAACCAGCGACCGAGCCCGTTTGCCGGTGCATCCCCCAGCCTTCCCGCGGGAAAATTTTTCAGACCGATATGTACCAGTCCGCTGAGAAAGGTACCGGTGGCAACGATGACAGTCCTGGCCGGGATGGTTTCGTCCAGGTTGGTTCTGATCCCGCGAATTGTCTCGTTTTCAACGATAAGGCCATCCGCCAAGGTCTGTTTTATCGTCAGGTTGGCCTGGTTTTCCAGGACCGATTTCATGCGCAGCCTATAGAGCAATCTATCCGCCTGGGCGCGGGAGGAACGGACGGCGGGTCCCTTGCTGGTGTTTAATTTGCGAAATTGGATGGAGGTGGCATCAATATTTCTGGCCATCTCACCCCCGAGGGCGTCTATTTCTCGGACGAGATGGCCTTTGGCCAACCCTCCGATGGCCGGGTTGCAGGACATGGCGCCGATGGTGTCGGCGTTTATAACGGTGAGTAAAGTCTTAAAACCCATGCGGGCGGCGGCTAATGCCGCCTCACAGCCGGCATGACCGGCGCCGATAACGATTACGTCAAACATTTTGTTTATCACTATTTTTTCCACCAGATGAGTGCCCACCTCGGTGGGGAATTTTTACGGATTGTGATGTGCTTGTCATCCCTTTGTACAATTATCGATTCAATATAGCGACCGAGGGCATCCAGCTCTTTGCTGCTGATATCATTGAACATCCAGCGAAAGGAGGCAACGGCCTCATCCATACTCTCGTATTTGATCTCCTGTTCCAGTTCGAGGATGGTAACATTGGCGTGGATTCCCATGGTGTAGAGGGTATTGAGGGTGTAGATATAGTCGGGGCCCGCGCTGAAGGGACGGTTTACAGCTTTAAAGGCGCCCACATCAAAGGGTGTTTCGCCGATTCTATCACTGAGGAAGACGTATTTTTTGGCAAAAGTATGTAATTTATAGAGGGCCGCCTCCAGGTTTTTGACCCCCATTGATCTGGAGGCGATGACAATGTCCTGGGGGAGGATGGATTTCTCAGTCCAATCATCTTCCCACGCGCACTGTGTGGTGGTTATGTTATCTATATGTTGTTCGGTTGCCAAGCCATCGAGAATTTTGAGCATTTCAGTAGAAAAATCAACGGCGAAAATATGTTTTACCCGTTTGGCAATGGGCAGGGCCAGGGTGCCGGGCCCCGAGCCGATGTCGAGAACAGTCATGGAGGGTTGCAGGGGGAGCCGGGCCAGGAAAAGATCGATATAAGTGGAACTCTTGTTGCGTTTGGCAAAAGAGGTCGCTTTTGCGTCCCACTGTTCCGCGTTTTTGTCCTGCCAGCCCTTGGCATCGAGCGCATTTTTGCGCAGCCTGGCCCAGTCTATGTCGTCGTACGTATGTGGAAATGAATCGCTCATATTCTCGCCGAAAAAATTATTTGATTAGCGATGAAACTCAGTGTACTGGAAAGTTGTCCGAGAATGCCTTTTTGTGTAAATTTTCAGCCATTGTCAAAAAAAATGGCTATTTATGGACAGACACTAATTTGCAGATCGCAAAATTCATGTTTCAGCTGGGTGAGAATAGCACAGTAGGTGAGCTAGTGCAATAAATCGCTGGGACGGGGGCACAAAAATAATTGACAGGAATTGTCCTTTATGGTTAATATTCGCCTTTTGTAATTTGAATATTCGTGTACTGTGATGCGGTTGGTGGTGCGAATAAATCATAACGGATCGATCGGGGGGCAGGGGCGCTGGTAGCGATGGAGATTTTCCCTGGTCCGCAGGGTAGAAAATCCGGTGTTTAATGCTTTACTCCGTAAAAGCTGTAATAAAAAATAAGAAACAAGGCATTTATACCGGCTTACCGGTCATTTTCGATGTTAGACCATATATTTCTAAAAATGAGGATGTAAGATATGAGCAAGCGTACTTTTCAACCCAGTAATTTAAAGCGCAAACGCACCCATGGCTTCCGTGAAAGAATGAGTAGCCGGGCGGGGCGGGCGATTATAAGGGCCAGAAGAGCGAAGGGCCGTAAAAGATTGTCCGCTTAATACTTTGGCAAATGCACGGCTTCCCAAGACCGCTCTTCTGCGTAAATCACGGGAGTATGACAACGTCTATAAAAAGGGCAGGCGTCTGTACGGACGGGGTTTTGTCTTGATTTGTCTGGCAAATACAGATGGTGTGAACCGTTTGGGCGTAAGTGTTCACCGGGGGATTCGTGGTGCGGTGAAGAGAAATCGCATCAAACGAATTATACGGGAATCGTTTCGACTGGGTCGTAGTCTGTATCCACGGGGGATGGACATGGTCTTTGCGGTGCGGCGGGGTTTTGCCTGTTCCCATCCCGGGGATGTCAGTGATGCGGTGGCCTCCCTTACGTGTGACTTTTCCTGTTGTCGTAAAACCTGAATTTTGCAACCGGCGGGTTCGCTGGAGATATGGTTGAGCGGATCAATAATAAATTAACACTATTTAAGAGTTTTCCCATATTTTATACTTGCAGAATTTAGGTAAAATTTAATGATAATAAGCAGGTTGCCAAAGAATGTCTTTATCGGAATTGTGAGGGGATACCAACTTTGTATTTCCCCTGTCCTGCCCCCCAGCTGCCGTTTTATTCCCTCCTGTTCAACATATACCATCCAGGCAATTGATAAATATGGGGTTCTGCGCGGGGTTTATATGGGACTTCGGCGCATACTTCGTTGTCATCCTTTTTCGCGGGGTGGCTATGATCCGGTACGGTAATTGGGCCGGACATTTATAATTTTATGGTACTTCGAAAACGCGTATTTTCAAGGCACCTTAGACGATGATTAACACGCAGTTTCGGTGTTGATATAATTTTTACGGAAAGTATCATGGACAACTATAGAGCCTTTTTGGCAATTATCATCTCTCTTGCAATACTTGTCGGATATCAGTACCTGTTTGTAGGTTTTAATCCACAGACTGCCGAAAAGGCAACTCCGCAACAAAATGTGAGTGAAAACGGGGAGAAGGCACCGGTAAAGGTGACTCCGACAGCAAGCACAGCGGCACCGGCCCAGGTTGCAGAAGTAGTTGAACCGGCCCCCAAGTACGATAGAAAGGCTGAAGATATTGTGGTGGCAACAGGGTTGTATACGGCGATCTTCTCGGAGGACGGTGGTGTTCTAAAGAGCTTTATCTTAAAAAAATACCATGAGACGAACAAAGCGGGTTCCCCCGGTATGGAGTTGGTTAAAACCGATGCATCCACAGGGTTTCCCCTGGATTTTTCATGGGGTGGTGTGGTTAAGAGTCGCGTCCTCTATGAGAGCGATAGCCGTAATATTCAGTTGTCCGCTGAGAAAGATAAGGCAGTCCTACGGATGAGGGCCAGGGCTGGAAACGGTCTGACGGTGGAAAGGATTTATAGCTTTGATAATTCTACCTACCTTATCAACCTGGAGATAACAGTTGCAAATAATTCCACCGGTATTCTCCAGGGCACCCCGCAACTGCACCTGGTTAATAAGCCCTTTGCCGGAGTGGAAAGCCCTGCGAAAAGGTTTCTGTTCAGCGGTCCGGCCGCGTATGTCAATGGTGAACTGGAAGAGGTGAAGGCCAAGGAGTTTAAGGAGGGCGGTAAAATATTGCAGGGCGTCATCGACTGGGCAGGGTATGAAGGGAATTATTTTCTCTGCGGTCTGTTGCCGGTTGCCGGTTCAGGAAAGTCCTTTGCAATTACGGGTAATGAAGATTTAACCCGTTCCCACCTGGACGGGGAGTTGGATACGCTCCAGGTGGGATCGGAAAATCATTATAAATACCACATCTATTTCGGGCCCAAAAAGCTTGATATGTTGAAAAGTATTGGATTTAATCTCGATAAATCAGTGAATTTTGGTTGGTTTGATCTCATTGCAAAACCGACTCTCTGGCTGCTGAATATTTTCTATGGTTTCTGTCATAACTATGGTGTTGCCATAATTATGGTAACCGTGCTCTTTAAAGGGCTCTTCTGGCCGATTACCCAGAAGGGCTTGAAGTCCATGAAGAATATGCAGAAGTTACAGCCGAAGATGGTTAAAATAAAAGAAAAATATAAAGATGACCCCACCAGGATGAACCAGGAAGTGATGGGGCTCTATAAAACTTACAAGGTGAACCCCCTGGGCGGTTGCCTGCCGATGGTTTTACAGATACCGGTCTTTTTTGCGCTCTACAAGGTACTTCTTTTAAGTATTGAGTTGCGCCACGCACCGTTTATGCTTTGGATAACTGATCTATCCGCCCCTGATCGTTTATGGATCGGTTTTGCGATTCCCTCATTGGGTGGCTTGCCCGTACTTACATTGTTAATGGGGGCTTCAATGTTTTTGCAGCAGAAATTATCACCGACCACGGCGGATCCGACCCAGGCAAAGATTATGATGTTTTTACCGTTGATATTTACATTTATGTTTCTTAATTTTGCGTCGGGCCTGGTACTTTACTGGTTCGTTAATAATCTGTTGTCTATTCTCCAGCAGGTACTTATCAATCGCGATAGGAAGAAACCGCAGACGGCTTGATAAATATTATCGCTATGGTTGCCTGACCTATTTCAGCCAAGGGGATGTTCGAGTATACTTTTTGCCCGGAATTTTTTGTTTTCATTAAAGTAATGAATTTGATAGTAGTGATTTATCTGTGTTGATTTTTTGAAAACAGTTTATTTTTGTTGTACGCGATAGTTATGCTTGGACAGTTCGTAGGCCGACGGTCGGGAAATTTTCGAACAAGGAAATTCGATGTCTTCAAACCCAAAAGATTTTTATGGAAAGGAAGTTCCTGACGCCATACGAAGGGCATGTGAAACCCTTAAATTAGCGCAGGAGAAACTGGCTATTGAGGTGTTGGAAACGGGTTCGACCGGGATTTTCGGCCTCATACGTAAAAAGGCGCATATTCGTGTTACGCCGAAACCTGAAGTTGATGAGGCCATTGACGGAAGTTTTGACGTGGAAACAATCCTCGGAGGCGATAAGGTTCCACGTCCGAAAGAGGAACAATCTCAGGCGCCACAGGTCGTGGAGCAGAAAAAGCCCGAGCCTCCGAGGTTACGTCCTAAAAAAATAGCCCAGGAAAAGAAGCGGGTTGTTCAGGAAAAAAAGCGTGTCAAGGAAGAGACTAAGGAGAAGGAGGTCAAGGCCGAGACCGTTGATTTTGTGAGAACGGAGATATTGCGCATTGTTGAACTGATGGGTTGTCCTTCAACGGTTGATATTGGGATTAACGGTATATCCGTGATATGCACCCTGCATGGCGAATCGGAGGAGTATCTGATCGGGCCGGAGGGGAAAACGCTCGATTCCATCCAGTATCTATTGAGAAAAATAGTGGCGAGAAAGGTCAGCGAGCAGTTGCGTCTTACCGTCAATGTTGGTGACTATAGAGAAAAACGACTTGAAGAATTAAAGGTGAAGGCGGTTGAGCTTGCCGCACTGGTCAAGGAAGATGGTAAGACCCAGGTTTTACCGGCGCTAAACCCGTCCGAGCGAAGAACAATCCATATGATCCTCCAGGAAGACAAGGACATACGTTCCCGTTCCGTGGGTGATGGCTTGTTTAAGAAAATACTCATCTTCAAGCCGGGTAAAGGGGGGCGTTCCGGTGGCCGGAAGCGTTCACATTCCAGGGGACGGCAGGGTAAGTCAAGTAAAAATTCCTCCAGGCAAAAACGCGAGTCCTGATTGTTGTCGGTCTACCCTCGCCCATTCTTGATCAACCTCCCGACAGGGAGGAGGTGTAGTGGATTTTTTTAATACAGATACGACCATTGCCGCAATTTCCACGCCGCTCGGGGCCGGGGGGATCGGTATTATCCGCATCAGCGGTGCCGGGGCCCTTGCTGTTCTGAAAACTGTTTTTTATCCGAAAGATACTTCCTGCTCTTTTCAAAGCCACAGGTTCTATTACGGCCATATTCGAGAGCCGCAGCAACAAAAAATTTTCGATGAAGTTCTGGTTGTCTTTATGAAGTCTCCCCTGAGCTATACCAGGGAAGATGTGGTGGAGATCCACTGTCACGGCAGTAGCCTGGTCCTCAATAATATCCTGGAGCTGGTTCTTCAACATGGATGTGTTCTTGCGGCCCCCGGTGAATTTACCAAGAGGGCGTTTTTACATGGGCGAATTGACCTGACCAGGGCGGAGGCCGTGGTTGATATTTTGTCGGCGAAGACGCGAAAAGGGGTGGATCTGGCCCAGGAACAGCTTGGTGGCGCCCTCTACAAAAAAATTGAACCGATCCGTACCAGTCTTGCCAAAATGAAGGCGGTGCTGGAAGTTGCCATTGATTTTCCGGATGAAGAAAATGATATAGTGGACCATGAAAGCCTCCGTCGGGAGCTGAAGACAGAGGTATATCAACCCCTGCAAAAACTCCTTGCCGGCGTGGATCGGGGCAGGCTCGTGCGGGAGGGGATCAGCCTTGTTATAGCCGGATTACCGAATGTTGGTAAGTCGAGTCTATTGAATACGATCCTGCAGGAAGAAAGGGCCCTGGTAACTGCAGTTCCCGGTACCACCCGTGATTCCATTGAAGAGGTCGTCGATATTATGGGAATCCCCGTTAGAATTGTTGATACCGCCGGAATTCGTGAAGATGTAGGCGAGGTTGAAGAGCTGGGGATTGAACGGGCCAAAGGGTTGATAAATAGTGCCGATCTGGTGCTTTTTATGGTCGATGGCTCAAAAGATATTACCGACGAGGATCGTCGCCTGTACGATCTGGTTTGCCATAAACCGATGCTTGCGGTGATGAATAAAATCGATATCGGGACGGTACCGTCCACTGCCTCCCTGTTTCCTGGTATCAGATCCTGGTTGCGGATCTCCGCTAAAAAACAGTTTGGCATTGATGAGTTGAAACAAGCCGTTTTTGATGCGGTTACCACCGATGGCAAGCTGTGGGAAGAAGAGGGCTGTACGCCCAATGTTCGTCATAAACAGGCACTTGTTGCCGCACTGCAAGCCTGTGACCGGCTGTCGGCATCCCTTGCTGCGGGGTTGACCTACGATCTTCTTGCCGTGGATCTGCAGGAATGTCTGGATCAGCTGGCCGCAATTGTCGGCGAGACGACCAGCGAAGATATTCTTGACCTGATATTTGAACAGTTCTGCTTGGGGAAATAACAGTTTTCCCAAGCGGATCAGCTTTATTTGTCCCGCCACTCTTTTAGTTTCTTTTTGGCCGCCTGCAGCTCCTTAAATGGTTGCCCGCTTGTGGATTTTTCCAGGACGGTTATTGCCTTATCCTTGGCGCCGTTGTCGTGTAGGGCAAGGGCGAGGTGGTATAGAATTTCCGGGTTGTCCGCGTCTTTTTTCAGGGCCTGTCTATATTGGGAGATTGCAAGTGGGTAGGATTTTCTCTTGTAATGTACCCAGCCCAGGGTATCGGCGATAATGGGCTGGTCAGGCAGGGCTTGTTTGGCCTGCATCGCCAGGCGCAGCGCCTCGCCTAGATCACCGTCTTTTTCAGAGGATATCAGCCAGGCCAGGTTGTTGGCAGCGATGGAATTATCGGGCTGTTTTTCCAGCAGCTGTTTGTATGTCTGTTTGGCCAGGGCAATTCTCCCACTCTGTTCGTATATGTTGGCCAGTCCCATCCGTGCCGATGTTGAATCAGGATGTCTGGTCAGCAGCTCGTTGTACTCATTTTCGGATTCTTTTATTTTTCCCATGGTTTTTAGCAGCCTGGCGCGGAGGATATAACCCTGCGGCTCATCCGGAGAGAGTTCCCTGGCCTGTTGAAAGGCCCTTAACGCCTCTTCCGGCTGGTGGTTTTTTGTAAATAGATCACCAAGGAGCAGGTAATGTCCGGAGGCTGGCCCCTTTTCTATTTGGTCCTGTACGAGGGCAATACCCTTTTGCACGTTTTTTTTGGAGGTTAATGCGACCAGTAGGGCCAGGGCTTTGGTGTTGTCCGGCCTTATGGCCAGGATCTGTTTGAGTGTTTCAAGTGCCTTTTCTTTTTGTTTGTTGCCCAGGTAAGCCATGCTGAGGTTACCCAGCAGGTCAATATCATTATTTTTTTGCGGTTGCATCTCTTTTATTAGGGCAATCGCCTTATCATATTTCTTTGCCTGTACGAAGGCTTGGGCAAGGATTTTGGCGCCGGCATAGTTACGATGATTGAGACTGAGGGCTATGGATGCCTCCCGACCCGCCTTGTTGCTATCCCCCTGGACAAGGGCAATCTGCGCGGCAAGAGCGTGGTATTTATCCTTTTTCCGGTCATTTTTCAGGGCCAGCATAATGGCCTTTTCCGCAAGTTTTATTTTACCGATGCGAAGGTTGGCAAGGGCTGAATAGTAAAAAGGCTCCGACCATTTTGGATAGTTGTCGACGAGGGAGGCCAGCATTGCTGCGGCCTCCGGGTTTTTACCGTCCTTTATAAGAAAACGTGCCTGAATAAGTGTTGCCTTGCCGTTTTTAGGATTATCGGAGAGAATGGATTGCATCTCTTTTTTTGCCTCGTCGAACTTCTTTAAATTAAATAATAGTTCCGCAAGACTTGCCCTGATACGGATGTTGTCGGCAAAATCTTTTAGGGCCTGGCGCAGGGTCGCCTCGGCCTTATCGTAGTTGTGCTGTTCTTTGTAAAAATCCGCCAGAACCAACCTGAGGGAGGCGGAGTTGCTCTTTATTTCGACCGTTTTCAGCAACGCCTTTTCCGCTTTTTCCGTTTCACCCTGGAGCTGATGGAATTTGGATTGTAAAATATAAAATTGTGGATCATTGGAGAAGTGGTTCGCCATTGCCGAGAGTTGTTCCTGCTGGGCCTTGCTGTTGTTTGTCCGTTGGTAATACATGAACAGGGTCTTGTGGTTGGCGAATTTATCGGAGTTCAGGGAAACTGCTTTTGTGAACAGTTTTTCGGCGTCTTTGAGGTCGCCGGCAGCAAGGGCTACGCGTCCCTTGATATTGTATAGTTTGTCGTTGTCCGGGTCCAGCGCCAGCGCCTTATCCACGGCATCCTTAGCCGCCTTTAAATCGCCTTCTATCAGGGCTATATTGGCCAGAAGAGATAGAGCGTCTTTATAATCGGGCTTGACCGCAAGGACTTTTTCAACCTGTTTGCGGCTCTTTTTCACATCGCGGGAAAGTAGGTAAAACTCCGCTACTTTTACACCGGCGTCCAGGTTTTCCGGGTCAAGGTCGGCGGTCTTTTTAAGTTCCTTAAAACCGTTACCCGGCTTATCCGTTTTTATATAGAGCAGGGCCAGTTGATAGCGGGCATCGGCGAATTTTTCGTCGAGCTTTATGGCATTTTTCAGCTCTATAATTGCCGCCTGCGGTTTGTCGATTTTAATATATTCGAGGGCCCGTTTGTAATATTTTGCCTTTTTTTCGTCGGTATTTGAACAGGCAGGGAGGACGGTTAACAGGAACAGGAAAAGAAGGATAAGGGCCGAAAGACGTTTGCAAACCATGATTGAAACCTAAATAAAATGAATGTGAATGATGGATTATGGATATGGCGTAAAAGAAAACACGGAAGCATGCAATCGTGTGAAGATGCGTTTGCCGTGTCGCCGGGCTTGATATCCGCCATTGATGATAGTGATAGTCTATAAAAAAAAGGCCTCTTTTCCTATTGAAAAATGAGGGAAACCTGGCAAAAGAGTGACAAAAACGTGAAGTTATGCTTAAATAATCGGGTAAGGAATGGTTTTTTGATTGTTTTTTTAACGTTAAGTTAAGAGGTTATATTGTTAATGAAATTTTTTTGTTCGTTTTTCTTATCATTTATGATTTTTTCCGGAAATGTCTGGGCGGCCCAATCCACAGCCGATGTTCCGGTCACGGATAAGGTAAAAGAGTCGGCAAGGCAGAAGATTCTTGCCGGGAAGAGTAGTAAATATCCCGCCGAAGATCAGTATATCATAGGTCATGGTGATGTGCTCGATGTGCATATTTACGGAGAGGGTGATATGTCTGCGGCCCTGGCCGGGGATATAAAAACGGAAAGGGACGATGGTCTCAGGACGGGACCCGGCGGTGTAAGGGTTCGCATTGATGGCCGTATCTCCCTAAAACATATCGGTGATATTGAAGTAATAGGGTTTACCCTGACCCAGCTGGCCGATTATCTGAAAATCATTTATGCCTCCGTATATGATGACCCCATCGTGACCGTTGTTCTTGTCCAGAGCAACAGTCGTCGCTATACTGTGATGGGAAAGGTGGCCCGACCCGGCACCTATTATATCGATTATCCGATAAATATTGTCCAGGCAATAGCTGCTTGCGGAGGGTTTACCGAGTGGGCTAAGAGTGAAATAACGCTTATCAGAAAAGAACCGGGTCTGGATGCCGAACTCTTTGAAAATAATAAACTTATTTTTGACTATGATGATTTTTTAGTGGGCAAAGAACTGGAGAAAAATGTGCGTATTCGAGCAGGCGATATCATTGTTGTACATTGACAACCCTGTAAAATTGTTGCTGGCTATGGTTGTCATGGTTTCCCATATTACGGGTGCCCGATTGGTTTCCGCTCGCGAAATTAAGATTGGTGCGGGGCTCAGTGGTGGTTATGAATTTTATGAACACCGGAGTGGTGCCGGGCCTGTGGATGATCAGAAAACAAATTGTGATGCGTCGACCGGGCCGTGCGGACGGGGCGGGAACGATAACTATGATCGTTTCCGCATTACACCGGTGGTGGATATCCTGTCCGCCTCCAGCCGGAGTGAGTTGCATTGCAGATATGAGCCGGGTTTGAGATATGATTTTGATGAATCCGACCATGATATTGATCATGACCTTCTCGCCACCTACAGACAATCTCTCAGCCGCATATGGCGGCTGGAGCTGTCAGATATTTTCCGTTTGAGCGATATGGCGAAAGATTCTGCAACGCCTGCGAATACGGACGACGGAGTGGCAGACGACGGGGATGAAGTTTCGGACGGTTACGGGCGAAGGTCGTTTTGGACCAATAACCTTCATTTCGGATCGGAATATGATTATCGGCGGGACTGCTCCGTATCTTTTGGCTATAATTTTCATATACTGAAAAACAGAGAGACCACGGTTTTCAACGGCTATGAGGATTATAAAAAACATGAGGTGACGACGGACCTGAATCATCGTTTCACCCCCTTTTGGCGGGCCGGATTCAGCGGGAGTTACAGCAGGGGATTATTTGCAGCGGCGGATGATTCGCAACAGTCGTCCGACGTGGTTGGTGGGGAGGATCTCAGCGAATACCATTTTACGGCACAGGTCGAGTCGGAACTTATTGACCATAATCCCCTTACCCTGTCCTATGGATATCTGGGTGTGGATTATGATGATGAAAACAGGGATGACTCTGCGATCCATAATATTACCCTGGCCTGGTGCTGGTATATCAACGAGTTTCTGCTCACCGGTCTTGGTGGTGGCCCGTCGTTTCTTGATGTAAGGGAAAAGACGGGGGAATGGGGGTATAACGGAGATTTATCCGTGCAGTATACCATGGAAAAGGCCGTTGTTCTCTTGACGATACATCGTGGTTATTCGTACCATCATTTTACGGGTTCTGACGAAAACGGGCTCCAGGAATGTTGGGAGTCAAAGTTGGAATATAGCAGCCGTCTATACAAAGAGTTATCCTATTCCATCTATTTCGGTTATCGTGACGATGATGTCGAGGTGTACGGGCCTCTGCGGGGACGGGGCGACCGTGTTACCGACAAGGGGACGGCTGATTCTTCCGTGGCGGTGATAACAAGGAAGAAATTTATGGCGGGGGCGAGTTTGAAATATCTTCTGGGCAGGGATTTTTCTTTAACGTTTTCCTATAGCTACCTTGATCAGGAATCGAAAAGAGATCAATACGATTATGAGGAGCATAGAGTTAACTTGGTATTGTCATATTACCTGGATCTCTTTTCCTGGTAACTGAGCATGGGGGAATATGTAAAATGATCGGCAGGGGCAGGATCGTCTTGGTGTTAATATTATTTGCGGCGACGTGGTATGTGCTGCAGGTAACTTCCGGTGTTAAAAAGGTGGCGCTTAAACAGGAACTGGGCACCTTTCCCCGCACCATAGCATCGTATCATTTCAAGGGCTCTTTTCAATCTTCGGCGCAGGTTGTTAAACTGCTCGGGGTCGACGATTATATTCATTACAGTTATGCGGATCAAAGCGGATTTATAATTAATTTATATGCGGGTTTTTACGGGGCCGTCGGGGTGACGGGCGGCTATCATTCTCCTAAAAACTGTCTGCCCGGCGGCGGCTGGGGTATTGACGATGTTAAACGGGTCGTCCTTCACTCGGGGATTGGCGGAAAGAAACGGTCGACGGTTTCCGAGATGATAATCCGCAGCGGCGATAAATATCAGGTGGTGCTGTATTGGTACCAGAATCGTGGTCGCATCATCGCCTCCGAATATATGGAAAAGATTTTTCTGGTCTTCGACGCCGTTGTCAAAGGTAGGCGTGACGGAACGTTTGTGAGAATTACGGCACCGGTCGTGGGCGGTCGGTTGCAGGAAAGTGAACGGCGCCTCTATCGATTCGCCGAACATGTTATGGTTGAGCTGGAAAACTATCTTCCAGGGGCCAGGTTATGATTATCGGGGCGAGACGTTTGGACGGAGGATCCAGGTTTTTTCTCACCATCGTTATAGCAGCGGTGCTCTGGTTATACTGGCCTTTTCTGCAGACCCTTGTAGCGGCATGGCGAAGCGATGATAATTATTCCCACGGTTTTTTTATTCCCGTGGTTACCCTGTGTATGATTTTTTCCCGCAGGATCGAGTTGAGACGGGTTTCCCCAGCCCCGAATGACGGCGGGCTGTTGCTTATAATCGTGGGGCTGCTGTTGCTTATAGTTGGTAAGGTCGGGGCCGAATTTTTTACACAACGTTTTTCCCTGATTGTGGTGCTGATGGGTATTGTTCTTTTTCTCTGTGGCGGCGGATATTTTAAAAATCTTTTCTGGCCGTTGCTGTACCTTGTTTTTATGATACCGCTGCCCGCGGTTATCTGGAATAAGATTGCCTTTCCCATGCAGTTATTTGGTTCGATATTGACGGAACGACTGGTCGCCTTCCTGGGTATCCCCGTATATAGAGAGGGGAATGTGCTCCACCTCGCCCAGACTACCCTTGAAGTGGTGGCGGCCTGTTCCGGCCTGCGTTCCCTGGTGACCATGTTTGCCCTTGCCGGGGCCATGGCATTTTTTTCATCTCTTACCCATGGTAGAAAGGTGCTGCTTTTTCTTGTTGCGGCTCCAATAGCGATAGTGGCAAATATCAGCCGTTTGACAATAACGGCCATACTGGCCTCCCGTTACGGTTCTGAAGTCGCCCAGGGCTTTCTCCATGATTTTTCAGGGATAGTGATTTTTGTCCTCGGTCTGTTTTTCCTGGCCCTGGTTAATACCATCCTGGCCAAATAATTTTTTTATATCAGCTGCCGGATCTGCCATGGAGAGAAAAGATAAAGAGCATCCGTCCGTTGCCCATCTCAGTTTTTCCGGAGATTTTGGTGGACGCGAAAAAGTTGTTTTGCAGTTGATACGCGGTATGCGTGGAAAGGGTGATCCGGGCCTGGGCTATTTTTTTATTGAAAAACGGGCGGGACAACTGCGCAACACTCATCTTTTATCCGCCCTGGTCGGCCTGGAAAATAAGCTGCAGTGTTTTCAAGCAACCGGTCGGTTTTCCCCGCTTCTTCTCTTGAAAATGGTGAAGAGATTAAAGGAAGACGGGGTGTATGTGGCACATTGTCACTGTTATAAGTCTCTCTGTTATGTGCTACTGGCCCGTCTTTTACGCCTCTGGCGGGGGCGTGTCTGTTTTACCCTGCACGGTTTGCTGATCGGCACCGGTTTTTCGGCGGATGTAATTCGTTTAGGCCAGGGGTTGGGAATGAGGATGGCTGACGGAATAATCGGTTGTTCAGAAGAAATACTCGCAAGTAGTGTACCTGTTGAATGGCAAAAGAAACAGGTTGTTATTATTAACGCAATCGAGACTTCCTTTGCTTCTTATCACGATGTGATGGGGGCAAGGAGACGGGCCAGGCAGGAGATAGTGGCGCGGTTTAATTTGAGAGAAGATGATTGTATTGTCATCAATGTGGGTAGGCTGACGGCTCAGAAAAATTTTTCACTGTTTCTCCGTTTGATTGAACAGAGGAAAAAGAAGGGCGGGGACGTATGTCGCTATCTGATAGTCGGTAACGGTGAGCTGCACGAATCCCTTGTGGCCGAGGCGTATGATCGTAAGGTGGACGACAGGCTTGTCTTCACTGGTTTTGTCCAGGATATGGAACAGATTTATCTTGGGGCGGATCTACTGGTGCAGACGTCGGTGTGGGAGGGTACGCCGATGTGTCTGCTCGAAGCCAGGTCCTGCGCTTTGCCGGTAATTGCTCCCGATGTTGGTGGTAACGGCGGGGTAATAACCAGTGGCAGGGACGGGTTTCTTTACCCCGAAGGTGATTTGTCGCGGCTTGCGAGGCTGTTTGAAAAATATATGCAGGATAAAAATCTGATGGTGGATCATGGTGGTTGCGGCTTCAATGATACCCTGGCCAGGTTTACCATTGATGACTGGATAAAAAAACATTTCCGTTTTTATGCACGGTTAGGGAAGTAGTAACCAGCATGGTTGTACCAAATTCTCAGACCACAGCCACAACGAACAATAAAAGCGCCTTCCCGGGCAATCACTTACTAGTTATGAAAAGATATAAAATACTGTTTGTGGCGGCTCGTCCGCCTTACCCGCTGGATACCGGGGCCAAGATTCGTTCCCATCACATTCTGGCCGGGTTATGTAAGGAACATGATGTGGATGTCCTCACCTATTGGGACGAGACACTGGATGAGCGCTGGTCTGTTGGTGCAGGGGAGATTGGTGTTAAACGGCTTGTTCAGGTTGATAATGTCAGGCTTAATCAGCGGTTATCGGTTATCGGTTTTGCCTGGTCGATATTGCGCGGATTACCGGCAACGGTGGGAAAATATCAGACGAAAGGTCTCAGGCGCGCCTTTTGTCGGATGTTGAACAATGATTATGACCTGGTGCATATTGAACATGTCCATCTCTCGTGGCTGCTGCGCCATGTGGATCGGACAAGGGTCGCTTGTTCTCTTGATGCCCATAATGTAGAGACGCAGATTGCCATCCGTATGCGCGATATGGCCCGCTCACCGGTCAAAAAAATCGCCCTTGCTCTCCACGCCGGAAATATGCGGAGGTTTGAAAAGAAGGCCTTTGCATATAGTGATATGATCATGGCGGTGTCGGAAGAAGATGCGGGCCTGATCAGGGAGATGAGTGCAGTCGGTTTGACCGTTGCCCTTGTGGAAAATGGTGTGGATATTGACTATTTTAGCCGTAAAAAATCAGCAGGAAACGGGAATTTTACGCCAACCCCTCCGCAGCCGACCCTGGTCTTTGTCGGTTCCATGGATTGGCAACCCAATATAGATGGTGTGCTCTGGTTTGCCGAAAAAATTCTGCCCCTGGTGAGACGGGGTGCGTCTTGCTGTCGGTTTGTAGTGGTTGGCCGCAACCCGACGCAGGCAATTCTCGATCTGGCTGTTCCGGGGAATGGTGTTTATGTTACCGGAACGGTGGAGGATGTTCGACCCTACTTGACTGAAGCCGCCATCGTTGTTGTACCTCTGCGTTATGGTGGTGGCACCAGGTTGAAAATCCTTGAGGCCTTTGCCATGGAACTGCCCGTGGTCTCGACCACCCTTGGTTGCGAGGGGATAGTTTACCGGGACGGGCGCCATCTTCTGGTGGCCGATGATCCCGAGGAGTTTGCCCGAAAATGTTGTCACCTCCTGGATGATGCGGATGGGGCTGCGAAAATTGCCGGGCAGGCGCGGCTCCTGGCGTTGGAAAAATATTCCTGGCGTGTGATTTCCGCAAAAATGTTACAGGCCTTATCCGCCGTACTTGAGCAAAGAGCGTCGTTATGAGTACTGTTCTTTTTTTTCTTTCCTGCCTGTTGCTCTTTTACACCGTGGTCGGCTATCCGTTGCTGATATGGTTACGGAGTGTTTTTGCACCCCTGCCGGTTGTGGCGGAGGAAATAATGCCGCCGATATCGGTGATCCTCTGTATCCGCAATGAGGCCCGTATTATCGGGGAGAGGATTGTAAATCTTCTTGAAATGGATTATCCGCGGCAACTGCTGGAGATTATAGTTGTTTCGGATGGATCCACGGATGGTGGTGATAAGATTGTCGAAAGCTTTGTCGACAGGGGCGTGATCCTTGTCCGTAATAAGACATCCCTTGGCAAGGCCGTTGCTCTTAATATCGGTATTGAAGCCGCGACTCATGAGATGTTACTGCTCTGTGATGCCCGTCAGCGGTTTGCTCCGGATGTGGCAAAGAGATTGATTGGCTTATTGGCCTGCCCTGGTATCGGTGCCGTTTCCGGGCGATTGGTCCTTCAGTCGACACCATCGGTGTCGGCGGTGAAAGGAGTTGGAATTTACTGGAATTACGAGGTGTGGCTGCGGAAAATGGAATCCGGAAGCGGTTCCGTAATCGGTGTAACCGGAGCGATATACGCTCTGCGTAAATCGTTTTATTCCCCCATTCCCGCAGGCACGGTACTGGATGATGTACTTATACCAATGCAGGTTATTATGGAGGGCGGAAGGGTGCTTTACGACGACGGAGCCAGGGCATATGACAACAGGGAGACCTCGGCTGCGGGCGAGATGGCACGAAAGGTCAGGACACTGTATGGAAATTTACAGTTATTTACCCTCTGTCGACAGCTCTTTTTCCCCTGGAAAAATCCGGCCTGGTTTCGTTTTATTTCCCATAAAATGATGAGATTGTTGCTGCCGTTTTTTCTTATTATCTCTCTTTTTGCAAGTCTCTTTGCAGCTTATGGTCTGGTGTGGATCGGTCTGGCACAATGTCTGTTTTGGCTGGGTGCGTTAATCTGTTTGAAAAGAGATAATTCTTTTAAATTCTGCAGGTTGGCAGGTGGTTTTCTCCTTTTAAATATTGCGGTTGTCCGGGCGTGGTTTTACTGGTTGAGTGGTCGTGATGATGTCTGGCTGAAAAGTTCGTCTCCGGTGAAAGGGGGTATCAAGTCCGGTGGGGCGGATACATGAGACTGTTACATCTTGTCGATTCTCTGGCCATAGGCGGTTCTGAATCTCTGGCCGCTTCCCTGGCCCGTGGTCTTGCGGACAGCGGTGTTGCAAGCGTTATCTGTGGTTTGGGGGAGGGCGGTGCGTTGGAAAGTCGCCTGGAACGGGACGCAGTCCCGTTTCTGACCCTGGGGGCCACCGACGGAGTTCAACCACGGGCGATGTGGAAACTTGCCGACCTACTTGTACGGAAGCGGTGTGACGTGGTTATATCGCATCATTTTCGCCAGCTTCTCCACGTCGCGCCCGCCGCATTTATGCTCCGTCGTCCGGTAATTCATGTTGAACATGATTTCCACTCATATCTGGATCGTCCCGATATAGTTAAAAAAATGGGTTACTGCCTGGCCGCCGTACAGACTTTTGTCGGTGTTTCAAATGAGATAACTTCCTGGTTTGAAAAGAGGATAGTCGGCAGTGAAGGCAAGTTTCGAACCATTGTTAATGGTGTGGATGTGGAGAGGTTCAGGCGCAGTGAGTCGGTTCGGCGACGGTTACGTGGTTCGTTGCATATAGCGGCAGATGCAATCGTCGTGGGAACCTGTGCCAGGCTGGAAGCGGTGAAGGACCTGACCCTGCTTATCCGCAGTTTCAGGAGTATGTTGGCCCTCCTTGAAAAAACAGCGCCATGGCTGGCTTCAACCGCCTGTCTGGTTATGGTGGGGGACGGGGAAGAGAGAGAAAAACTCCAGGCAGTTGCCGAAAAGAGTGGATTGTGTGGACGATGTTTCTTGCCGGGGATGGTTGACAATGTTGACGAGTGGCTGTCCGCCTTTGATATTTATGCCATTACCTCCCGGGACGAGGGTTTGCCCCTTTCGGTTATGGAGGCGATGAGTTCCAGTCTGCCGGTTGTCGGCGTGGATGTCGGTTCCGTGTCAAGGCTGGTCAACGACCATGTCGGTCAATTACTCGCCGGTCGCAGCCCCGACGAAATAGGCCAGGTTTTGGCGGAGTTTGCGGGGGATTACGCCAGGCGGCATGGATGCGGTAAAGCGGCACGACAATATATAAAAAAATCGTATTCAATGCGGGCAACGGTTGCCGCATACCTTGATTTATTGCCCGGTTGTTAAGGTGTATTCCAAAGGGATGTTATGTGGAAATTGTATCTGATCTGCCTGTTATCTATCTTTTCCTGTTCGTCAAGTTTAGCGAGCTGTTTTACCTTCGATAATGATCTGCAAGGCTGGGGCGTCTGGGGTGAAGGCGAAGGTCAATATATAAAAACCCTGGGACGATCGGCCCCGGGCTCGATAATGCTCAGTAATGCGGGCAGTGGTCAGATCACGCTCAATAAGAAATTTTTGTTGAAAAGGGGCAGGTACAGGGTTACCGCCTGGATACGGGGGCTTGATATCCAGGTGGGCAGGTATGATAATTCCCTCCTCCTTTTCTACAGTGTGGCCTCAAAAACGATATTTCCCAGCAAAACTATCCATGGAACATTTGAGTGGAGCAGGGTCAGCTATACGATTGATGGTGACGGCGGCTGGTCAAATATCTGGTTTCGCCTTGCTTCCAAAGGTACGGCCTGGATTGATGATATTTGCATAGAGCCATATCAGGGTGATATTATTGCATTTCAAATTGACACCAGTACGGTACCGTTTCCCGTTGGCGAAAAAGTTGGTACTGGGATCAGGTGTCCGAATTGTTACAGGTGGTCGAAGAAATCTTCGACCTTTTGTCCGATCTGTGGAGAAAAATTAGTCAGGCAAAGGCCGGCAGACAGCCGGAAAACAACAACTCCTGCAATACTTACACTTATTGATTTTGAAAAAGACGCGGAAAAAATTGAAGAGCGGCGACATCATATCCGTTCCTATTCTGAGACCATGTTTACCTCGGGGAAGAGAGCGGGGCGGATCCGGTATGGTAGATATAATGAGTTGAAAATTAATGAAAAGATTATGAGAGACTGGTCACGGTACGATTATTTCTGCCTGGACATCTTTAACCCCCTGCTCAGGCAGTGCAAGTTTGCCATGGCCATACGCGACCAGCAAGGCGGAGGATACTGGAACCAGCTGAATCACTATTCGACGCTCTCTCCCGGTTGGAATAAATTGCGTTTTCAATTGAATCGATATGTGGGTGAACGGGGATCAATCAGAGTTAAGCGGTATCTTGATAAATCAGACATTAAAGGCGTCTGGTTTGGTATAGAGCCGGAATCGCCCCAGGGGGAGGGTGATTTTTTTGTTGTTGATAATATCAGGTTGGAAAAGGCACCACCGTCGCCCAAATCGTTTGTTGGATTGTCGGCCTTTGATTTTGTCAAGGACAGAAAAAGGACCCAGCCGGGGTTTATCGGTATTACCATGGGTCAACTTTACCACCGGGATATAGGGTTTGGTTTTGAAAAGAGTAAATTCTGGCGTGCCCACGATTCCATCTATGCGGATACTCTTTACCGGGGCGGTATTTTTATAAACAAGGGGGTGTTTCGGGTTGATCTGCCAAACGGCAGGTATATGGTTAAACTCGTTTATGAAGGCCTTGGCGAGTGGTATGAACATTTTTGGACATATCGCAAAATAACTATTCAAAACGAGGTTGTCCTCTCCGAGAAAAGAAATGACGTTGCTGATTATCTGGCCGACTATCTGCGCTTTCAGGATCTGGAACCAGACCCGGAGGATAATGTCTTCGATCTTTATATTTCAAAAATATTCAGACCACTGGAATATGAAGTTGAGGTAAAAAATAACAAACTTGAGCTTTCATT
The DNA here is from genome assembly GCA_964594945.1 of uncultured Desulfopila sp. Classification (GTDB taxonomy): domain Bacteria; phylum Desulfobacterota; class Desulfobulbia; order Desulfobulbales; family Desulfocapsaceae; genus Desulforhopalus_A. Next base: position 520 of record CAZQOD010000056.1, on the reverse strand, counting down.
TTCCGGAGACGACAGTGCTGTTATGCTGAACTCCCTTGTAATATTTCCAGTGGTCAAAGAAAAAAAAGGTGAAAAGTTTTTAAAACGACTGCGCGAGGTCCGCAGGGACGAGTATAATAATATTACCAGAAGACTCTATTCGCAACCATTTGAAGAAAAAGGGGCGATTGGAGAAATAGATTATAAACGGGGCTTTTATACCGCCCTGATCGATGAGAATATTCAGCTCAGGTACAACCATATCTACAGATCGGAGGGTAATGGTGTAAAATTGCGTGGCGGCAGGCTCCAGCGCCCGGTCCAGGCAATTATGGTGAGAAACTTGGGAGAGGGCGGTAAGCTGAAAATTTCTTTTTCATCTTTGCGCTCTGATGGTGGCGCGGTTATTAAAGCCGAAAAAAACTGGCTGCGATATGGTGTCAATCAGTTTCAGAGCCATACCTATAACCATGAGACCTATGAACTGGCGCCAAGATTTTTGAGGCGGTTTCCCGCAGGCGGCAGGTATCTGCAGCCTCAG
>CAZQOD010000055.1:0-20657 GCA_964594945.1 uncultured Desulfopila sp. | reverse complement strand
GACGGCTCGAAAAGAAAATTGTCATTGACAGCTTTCCTTTCGAGCTTTCTTGTTTTTAGCCTCATATTTTCCACAGCTTGTCCTCCAAAGCGATTTTCAGAATTCCTGCTAAATCTCCATAAAGATCTATAGATGGTTTTTTTGCATAGTCCCTGCTCTGCATGTAACCATTTTTCATACAAGCTGTTGTACATAATTATTTTTCATGGCCAATAACTGTTTTTCATGCCATAATGAATCGGTAAGGTAAAAAGGAATTCATAAAAATGGCTATCTATAATCAAAATTCACGAATTGGAACTGTTTTTCATGACTTTTCAATCCCGGAGGAAGGTTCCCTTTTGGCTGGTTACTCTGCGTTGATTGAAGCGCATAACCTAGAAGTTCCCGCTCCTGATTACCTCTGTATCATAGGTACGAAGCATAAAAAATACACAAATGGGCGTTGGAATGTGTTTACCCCCCGTCATAGACCGGAAGATACCCTTTATGGACATCTCACATTTGCATTAAAGTATGAAGGCATTGATTTGGCTGTTGTCAATGCATTGTTCAAAACTATCGAAACAAAAGAACTTGAAACAATAATCCGCTCAGAACCAACCGGAATATATAGTCGAAAAATTTGGTTTTTATGGGAGTGGCTGCGCGACGAGCAGCTAGACGTTGAAAATGCAAAAAAGGGCAATTTCGTTCCTCTAGTTAATAGCAAATTACAGTACGCAGGCAAAGATGTCCTCTCCAGACGACATCGCATTCGAAATAACCTTCCCGGAACAAGAAATTTCTGTCCTTTAATCCGAAAGACAAAGAAGCTTGAGCAATATTTAGGCAAAAAGCTTTCCGAAGCAGCTGTTAAAAATATTGGTAAAATTCATCCCGATCTTCTAAGTCGAGCAGCAGCCTTTCTTTTACTTAAGGATTCCAAGGCCTCATATACGATTGAAGGAGAAACTCCACCCCATAGCCGTATCGAAAGATGGGGGAGGATTATCGGTGAAGCAGGAAGTCGCAGGCTCAGTATTCAAGAATTTGAGCATTTACAGAGACAAGTGATAACGGATAGCCGCTTCGTTGAGGCTGGATTACGAATTGAAGGCGGTTTTGTCGGTGAACATGATCGGGTATCCGGTCTGCCCATGCCTGATCACATCTCTGCTCGCTCAGATGATCTAAAAACGCTCATATCTGGTCTGATTGAGACATATGAACTCCTTAGCGAGGATGAATTTGACGCTGTACTAACGGCAACTATCATTGCTTTTGGTTTCGTATTCGTTCATCCATTTGAGGATGGAAATGGCCGAATTCACCGTTACTTATTTCACCACGTTTTGGCCGAGAAAGAGTTTGTGCCAAAAGGATTAATATTTCCAGTGTCCGCTGTTATTTTGGAGCGTATTGATAAATACCGTAAAACCTTAGAGCATTTCTCAAAGCCTAGGCTTGGTTTAATTAAGTGGCGCCCAACCGAGAAAAACAATGTTGATGTGTTAAACGATACCATTGATCTGTATCGATATTTTGATGCAACAAACCATGCTGAATTTTTCTTCGAGTGTGTTGAAGAGACAGTATCTCAAACCCTACCTGAAGAAGTTGAATACCTTAAGAAATATGATCTGCTCAATGAGTTCATTAAAAACTACATCGATATGCCTGACAAGTTGGTTGGCTTATTGATCCGCTTTTTGTCTCAAAATGATGGTAGACTATCAAAGCGTGCCCGAGCGAAAGAGTTTGAAAAACTGACAGAGAAAGAAATTCAGGCAATAGAGGCAAAGTACACGGAGGCCTTTGAATAATGTATTTAAAGTAGCCCGAGATTTCTTACCAGCATACGCAATTTCCCAAGAGTAGGGGTATCTTTTTTACTGCCACACTTTGACTGCACGTTACTTTTCAAAATCATAGTAGTGTCATAATACCCTGAACAAATAGTTACAAATCATGCGGATATCGATTTATTACCGAATAAATATTCTATCATTACAACGACATATATTTTAACAATTCTCCTTCCGGATCCAAGCGGCAAAAACATTTACTTCATCATTGCAATAGGCTATATATACATTGTGATAGCGATTGTTATTCTTTTCAAAAAGACGACACTTGCCCGAAAGCGGGCGGCCTATTTACCTAACCTGCATAAGCCGCTTAAATCATAAAAATTTAACGCAAGGAGCATTAAATGATTAAAAAATCAATTACCGCTATTATTATTATGGGAATTTTTATGTTATCGGGCTGTGCATCCGTGCCCATGGCACCACCCGAAATGGACACCGCCCTTAAGTCTTTTGCAAAACCCAGTGGTGATAAAGCCGGTTTATATGTCTATCGTGATACGTTTATAGGTCAAGCCCTTAAAAAAACAATTTCACTTGATGGCAACGTTATCGGCAGTAGTGCCAATAAGGTGTTTTTCTACAGAGAAATCACCCCTGGGGATCATACCCTGTCGACGGAATCGGAATTCAGTGATAATTCAGTTACCTTTACAGCTGAAAAAGAAAAAAATTATTTTGCAGAACAATATATTAAAATGGGTGTCTTCGTCGGAGGCGCAAATATCAGAATGGTTAGTGAAGAGGTGGGCAAAAAAGGTGTTCTGGGCTGTCATTTAGCAAAATAAATTCAGCACAATAATTCCATCACCACCTTTAAATGTAAGGCTACGCGAAAACCCTGGCAGATAATCCAGGGAAGATGATAACGACGGTAGGGGTGTCCGCACACTGAACCACCCCTGCCTCCTACCCAAAAAAAGATTGGTACCCCCGCGAATTTGTTAATTTGTAATACAATGTGCTGAATTATAGCACAAGTGCGTGGGAAGTATAGTTTAGCAAACTATGTGACACAAAATATTTTCATTATTTTTATACCAGAAACTTATAACATTCCAAGACCATTTGCATCAACCTGACATGGTTCCTCCCCGGCTTTTACGGAAATCTAGTTCGATTTATAGCAATTTCATACCGATGGAGTTGCAGCGGAACACTCGAAACAATCCGCAACAACTACCACAACAGGTGCAAATGGGTCCCACCACTACGACAAATACAGACTTTGAATTGGTATATCAAAGAATAAATCACACGTAAACTCACCGATAAGGAAAAGATCGTCAATAGAGTTAAAAGTGTCACTGCAAATTTCATTGGCGAAGATATAGATGATCTCTTTTAACATTTTATATGAAAGTGGTTTAACCTTTGAGTCGCTTTAATTGTTCGTTGTGGCTGTGGTCTGATAATTTTCTCCAACCATGCTGATTACTCCACCAATAATTTTATAGATTATTACTCAAGTTTCTGACTTGGCCTAATTCGTGGTAACAACGATATTATTTTGAAATAATCTCTGCCCTGTTTGCAGCATGTCAATTGCAATGTTCATGATTGAATCAACAAGCGCAAGAGCCACATCTTCAGTCACAATACCTGCTGACCTGACTTTTTCCATGGCCAGACTAAGTATCCGCTGTAGTGCCTCCACAAGGCTAAGGTCTTTCATTTCGTCACTGCAGGCAAAGAACAAGCTGCCCAATGTTCGGGGATCATCATGACATCGTTGCTCAAACGCCAGAAATATATACCGGCTCATGGCTATGGTGATATGGGCAACCATCCCGTCATAATCTCGCAGTTGTGTTTCCCTTTCAAGGTTCAGGTAGTGCTTCATCATCTTGAAGAATACCTCGATGTCCCATCGCTTACCGTAGATCCGCACGATTTCTTCGTCCGGCAGTGTCACATCAGTGGATATAATTCCAAGCCACTGCCGTTTCTTGTTGCGGTTACGAACGAACACGATTTTCACCTGTTGCCCCTCCTTGGTTTTAACCACAGCACTGGTAAGGATTTTGGCCTTACCGGGTCTTTTCCGCAACAGGCTGTACAGCTTGCTCAACCTTACCCGCCTTCCTTTGTATTGGTACAGGATGGTTGGCATATCCTTGGCCATGCAGATTACCGGCAGGTGTTTACCCAGCGCAGCCAGAATCGTCGGGAAGCAAAACCAGCTATCCATCAGAACATAATCGGCCCGGATCCCGAAGCTGATAGCCCGTTTGACCATTGCCTCCAGATGATCGGTGGACTTTGTTATAGCCTCCACTCGCCTTTTGTAGCCACAGCTCCGTTTATCAAGATCCTTGGTTATTCCCTGCAACCGCTTGTCCTTTTTCGTAGACGAACAGAGGACAAAGTCCAACGGCAGGAAACTGTTTCCGTCAGACCAACCAAGGGTGAGCAGCTTGAAGCCCTTCAAATTTCGACCGCTGTTGTGGTCGTAGATCCAGGCCAGCAACTCAACCACCTTGGAACGGGACCGGTCATAGGTGGAGTCATCAAAGATCAAAACTTTCTCTCTTTCTTCGCTGGTCAATGCGTCGAAGAAACGAACAACGATGGCCACCAGCGTCAGCATGAACTTTCGCCAGTTATGTTTGGGATTCTTGAGGAAATCATACGCCGCATCCTTCTTGAATCCAAGATTGGGGTTCTTTACAATCCCCTGGGAAAAATTGACACCTTCAAATGGCAACGAAAAAATAACGGTGAACAACGTGAGCGGGGATACGCCACGCAGTTTTCTGATCCCGTTGCCATGCAACAGGGTTCCGACCTTGAAATCCTTCATAAAGGAGGAAATCCTGTTCTGCAGTTGTTTTGCTTCTTGTTGATCCCGGTATTGTTTAGTATAGTCCATTTAAGCCTTTCCTCTTTGATATTATTGAGTTTTTCGCAGATCCCAATATACCAAAAAGCGAAAGGCTTTTCACGTTAATATGTAATTATTTTACAGGCTTGACTCGTTTTTTTGTCACCTGTCAGTCAACTCCGAAACTTGAGTTATTTTATAAACCAACAAATCTGATTTTGATACCATAAAACATCTTCTTCGTTGTCAACATTTGCAAACAACTCGACATGGAACAATGAAGAAGATGAAATACATCCAACCGGTTAGCCAACCCCGGCAAACTGCAAAAAAGCAGCCTTCCATCCAGCCAAAGCACGTTACATGGGAAAAACACATTTTGGCCACTTGCCATTTCAGGGATGATGACATATCATAATTTCTAATCGGCGCTCTTTACGAACATTACCTATTTATTTGATTTATCTTACAAAGTGGTATCTAACGCAGACAAGCTGCAAGTAAGTGCTTTGTTTCTGTTATGAACCCGTTAAGTTGAACATTACCTTTATTTTCTTGTTTTTCTTTACAGGTTTTATGGAGTAAGGCACTAAAAGCATACCGACCTGATATATTTCCCAGGACGGGAAACTGAAATACTTTGCTTCTACTAACCGAGTAACGGAGTTAATTATGTGGAAATTACTCTCTAAAATTACCAAGAATCTGATTATAGCAATTCCTGTTATGATGGTCTCAGGTTTCGTTTTCGGACTCATCTTTCCAAGCGGTTTTTTAAAAAGCCTGATTATTCCTTTTACCTTTTTGATGGTCTATCCCATGATGGTCAACCTCAATATCAAAAAGGTCTTTGAAGGTGGCGATCTCAAGGCCCAGCTATTAACCCAGATAATAAACTTCTGTATTATCCCTTTTCTCACCTTTTTTATCGGATTATTGTTTTTTAAAAACCAGCCGTACATGGCCCTGGGCTTACTGCTGGCTGGACTTGTACCCACGAGCGGCATGACAATATCATGGACTGGATTTGCCAAAGGCAACCTGGAAGCCGCCGTAAAAATGACCGTGATCGGCCTTGTGCTGGGGTCTTTGGCCACACCATTTTATGTACAGTTCCTTATGGGAACGGCAATAAAAATAAATTTTTTCAAAGTGATGCAGCAAATTGTCATAATTGTCTTTTTACCGATGATCGCAGGTTTTATCACCCGTCAAACCCTGGTAAAAAAATATGGGCAAAAAGATTTTAAACGAAATATTGGCCCGAAATTCCCGGCATTATCCACCCTGGGTGTCATTGGAATTGTTTTTATTGCCATGGCGCTTAAAGCCCGCGGTATCGCCGCATCACCTGGGATGCTGTTCTATATTCTTATCCCCCTGCTGATCATTTACACCTTTAATTTCCTACTATCCAGCATTATAGGAAAACTCTTTCTGCAACGGGCAGACGCCATTGCCCTCGTTTATGGTTCGGTGATGAGAAATTTATCCATTGCCCTGGCCATCGCCATAAACGCTTTCGGTAAAGAGGGCACAAGCGCGGCCCTTGTTGTGGCCATAGCCTATATTATTCAGGTCCAGTCTGCAGCCTGGTACGTTAAATTCACCGATAAAATTTTCGGCCCGGTTGAAAAAGAGCAAGAAGAGAAGAAAAAAGTCGAATCGGTCGCGGCACCGGCAACCGATCAAGACAGCAGAATATCTGCGGTGGCCGATATTAAAAAAATTCTCTTTGCCACGGATATTTCCCACGCCGCAAGACACGCGGTGCGCTACGCCTGTAGCATAGGCAATAAATATAACGCTCCGGTTACGGTTATCCACGTTGTACCGGATATTTTAGAGGAATATTCTTCAGGCGCCGGTATAAATCTGGCCGGTCATGTTGCGGATGAAAATAAACGACGGGAACTCAATCAGCAAGCAGTAGACAAGGCAACAAAGAGAATCCGCGAAAGAATTAGACAGACATCGGAAAACGTACTCAAGGAAATACCCTCCTGCCCCCTCACCCGTGAGGATATTGTTGTGAAAATAGGTGATCCCGTTGATGAAATTGTTACCACGGCCAATGAAGGCGGTTTTGACCTGATTATCATGGGAACCCATGGCCACGGCCAGTTGGAAGATATACTTATCGGCAGCACGGCAAGCGGCGTAATCCATAAAGCGTCGATACCAGTTCTTGTGGTTCGTCCAACCGAACAAAATAATGTGTGAAATCCTGTTCCGACCTCGGCCGGGAAAAATACAAAGGCGTAAGAAAAGACGCCCTTTGCGATTAAAAAATACAAAAGCCATCTTTGCAGACAACAAAGATGGCTTTCGGCAAACTATACTACCTGATATTTTACGGGTTACCCTTTAAAATATCGCTTGAGCAGTCCGGCAAATGCCATACCGTGCCGTGCCTCATCTTTACACATTTCATGGACAGTATCGTGAATTGCGTCGTAACCTAACTCCTTAGCCTTAGTGGCAATCGCCTTCTTACCAAGACAGGCGCCGTTTTCCGCCTCTACACGAACCCTGAGGTTACTCTCGGTATCTTTTTCAACAACCTCACCAATCAACTCCGCGAATTTGGCGGCATGCTCTGCCTCCTCCCAGGCAATACGTTTATAAGCTTCGGCAATTTCGGGATATCCTTCGCGGTCAGCCATCCGGCTCATGGCCAGGTACATACCAACCTCCGTACACTCGCCAGCAAAATTAGCTTTAAGACCTTCCATTATTTCAGCATCACAACCCTGGGCCACACCAACGACATGCTGATCCGCCCATTCAAGGGTATCACCGAACATTTCCACAAATTTGCTGCTGTCCGCACCACAATGGGGGCATTTGGCCGGAGCTGAATCACCTTCATGAGTATAACCACACATTGTACACGTAAACTTTTTCATTGCTGCATCTCCTGTTAATTTTTAATGGGTAGTAATTCCTAAGTGAGAATAGTTCTTAATAGAGATTTTTGTTGATGTCAACAAAAAAGTTATTTATGTGATATACGGTCATACTTTTTGGGGAGTCATCTCTATTTTCCAATTTATCGTTCCTCCTGCCATACCTTATGACCGGTGCGCACCCCGAAACGTTTCATCCTGTTCCACACCGTGACCCTTGATACGCCGAGTATTTTTGCGGCCTGGCTCTGATTACCGCCGGTACGTTCAAGGGCCTCGATCAACTTCTCTTTCTGCACACTTTTTTTCTCCGACAGTAACGGGACAGGGCTCTCTATTTTACCGCCGCTATCGCAATAATCCTGTATTGCCGGTGGTAGATCAGTAGTTTGCAAAGTCGGCCCCTGACAGGTGACAAAGGCATACTCAAAAGTGGATCTTAACTCACGTACGTTCCCAGGCCAGTTATAGGTCATCAATAAATCCATGGCCTTAGCACTGATCCTCCTTATATCCTTATCGGTTTTAAGCTGTAGCTTCCTGAAAAAAGATTCGGCAAGCAGCTGAATATCTCCTACCCGTTCCCTGACCGGAGGAATGTGAATGGGAATAACATTGATGCGATAGAAAAAATCTTCACGAAACTCCCCTGCCCTGACCATCTCCGTCAAATCTTTATTAGTGGCTGAAATAATGCGTACATCAATGGGGATGGGGCTATTATCGCCAACCCGCTCAATCACCTTCTCTTCGAGAACCCTGAGGAGTTTCACCTGGGTTACCAGGGGTAAATCGCCTATCTCATCAAGGAAAATACACCCCTTCTCAGCCGCTTCAAAACGCCCCTTCCTATTTTGAATAGCCGAAGTAAAGGCACCTTTTACATGACCAAACAGTTCACTCTCGAGGAGCGATTCGTTTAATGCGGCACAGTTCACCTTAATATAGGGAAAATCACGGCGAGAGCTGATTTCATGCACCGCCTTCGCCACCAGTTCTTTACCGGTACCCGATTCTCCGTAAATAATCACCGGCGCGTCGGAATCGGCGGCGTTGTTTACCAGACTAAATATTCGTTGCATATTTGAAGAGACTCCGATCATACCGTGGAAGGTGTCACGACCACTCAATTCCCTTCTATAGGCCTCAATTTTAATCTCTTTATCCAGGAGTTCGGTGATATCCATCATTGTTTCCACCGCACCGATAACCTTACCGTCATCATCATGCAATACGCTGGCATTTTTAAAAATATTAACTAGGCTTCCATCCTTGCGAGTGAGCCCACAGCGCTGTTTTTTCAAATATCCCTCTCTAAAAAGGCTGCACCAGTGTCGGCTAACCTTTTTTCGCTCAAAATGACAGGTTGTACACTGTAAAAACGAACATGGTTTGCCAACCAACTCATCGGCACCGTAACCCGTTAACTCAACAAAGGCACGATTAACAGAAACTATAACTCCACCGGGGGCGACAATCATTACCCCTTCTTGAATAGTATCCACCACCGTTTTCCAATATTCATTTAATTTCTGTCTCTGCATACCTTATCACCTGTAAAGATATTAACTAAGTGTTAAAAATAATCTTAACACTTTTATATTTTAACACCAGGGGAATTACCGGTTTTTGATGACCTGTCCATGGCCAGACAGATAATTGAAAAAAATATATCGTGTATTATCACGCTACTACAAACAGTATTTTCTCGACAAATAACCGTTAACAGACTGGCACGCCCATTGCTATGAGAAAATAAATTGTCCAGCATCCGAAAATACTATGAAGATAAGACAACATTTTAACATCCACAACGTTCTGGATCCTTTTACCCTGCTTGAAATCAACCAGGCGTTAAATGAAACTCCCAACGGGGAACTTCTTAAGCTCACTTATGCCGGGGCAAAGATACCTGCAAAACTGTTTAAAATTATCCCCGATGAAACATTTGAAATCATCAGCCAGGAGACAAGCGACAGCCCGGAACGTTGTACAATAATAATAAAACGTCGAAACATCACGGACGTCGATCCAAACAGCTCAAGCGGCGGCTGTGATTGCGGTTAGAAAAATAATTATCCACATTAACCACAAGGAGAACAGTATGTCAGAAGAAACGCAAAAACTTCTTTATATCTTAAATGACGGGGGAGATAGATCGGAGAAGGTACTCACCGCTTTCGCACTGGCCAATATCGGTCTTTCCATGGAAAGCGAAGTGACAATAGCCCTTATGGGTGAGGCAACAAGGCTCGCCTACAAAGGCTATGGCGAAACGGTTCATTCTCTGGATCGACTGCCCATGAACAAGTTGATGCGTGATTTCCTGGATGGCGGCGGTAAAATTTTAATATGCCTGCCCTGCATAAAATCTCGAAAAGTAGATCCATCCATGTTGGTGGAAGGTGTCGAGCCGACAACAGGCACCGTTATCAACGACGCAATCCTGGAAGCCGATAAAGTAATCGGCTGGTAGCCTTAAAAAACCACAGCGGTTTTCCCAAAACTATTATAAGGAGTTAATCATGTCTGATTTAAGCAATGTAACAGCCGCATCCACCATCGATTCCCGTGGTTCCGCCTGTCCCGGCCCCCTGCTCGAAGCCAAGAAGGGTATCGGCAAAGTCAAGGTAAGTGAGGTTTTGGAAATTTTATCAAACGACGAAGGCACCCGTATTGATCTCAAGGCCTGGGCCAATAAGGTCGGTCACGAATATATGGGCTACGAAGAATCGGACGGATACGACAAACATTATATTACCCGCAAAAAATAGCCCCGAACACCTTGCCGATCCTGACAGCCGGGATCGGCAAATATCGCATTTAGCCTGTTTCCTAAATTGCGTATGGAGCTAACTGCCGAGAGACTCACGGCAACCATCCGGAAAAACGGGAAAAGACTCCACACTAGCGAAAACCAGGAACCGGCTGAATATCATAAGAGATCCCAAAAACAGGTGCGACTGTCATGGCAAATGATAAGCAAGAGGGAAAAATACTAATCCTGGCAACGGAATCGTGTGCCTACCCCGGTGCCAACTCCGTGGGACAAGCCCATTCAAGCTACCCTGCCAATACATATATTCTCCGGGTAAGGGCGCCGGTTCTCTTCCCTGAACATTTTTATATGGACTGTTTCAGAAAGGGTATCAGCGGTATTATCGTCATGTCCTGTGGAGAGGAATGCCCCTATGAGGGTGCGTATCACGCCTTTGCCAAACGTATTGACAATGTTTTCCAACTGATGAAAAAACAGAGCCTTGACCTGCGCAGGTTGCGGCTGACTGCAATCTGTACCGTATGTAACCGCCCTTTTTTAAAAGAGGTCAACGATATGAATAACCTCATCAAGGAACTTGGCCCACCGGTCTTTAAAGAGACGGCGGAGGACTGACCCGTTCAGCAGCAGAAAAAGTTAGTTGGTGACCGTACAAAAATAGAATATTTCGAAATCTAAGCTAGCCGGTTTAAATAGAGGCGCTCGATAAGTTTTACCGCGACCAAATAGTTGATATCTTGATGTCTCACACCTCGCTTAAGCGGAGAATAAAATTTTACAAACAACTAATAGTCAGGAATAAATAGCCGTCTCTGGGCGGGCATTAATTATAAACACCTTTTAGTGCCTTACTCCGTAAAAGATGTAATAAAAAACAAGAGACAAGGCACTTATGCCAGCTTACCGGCCATTTCCGGTGTTAGAAACAATATCTGCCGCAAAAACGCAGAAAAAACCACTTCCAAAGGTACCAGAAAAATAATACCTGCAGACAGGACGAGTAAGGGGGAATTCCATGAAAGCAAAGCGTGAACTTCAATTCGACGCAATTGTCATAGGTGGAGGTATAGCCGGATTACAATCCGCGCTGGATCTAGGAGACCAGGGCTATACTGTAGCCGTGGTCGACAGGGACGCCACCATCGGTGGTAAAATGATCAGACTATCCAAGGTATTTCCTACCCTGGACTGCGCCAGTTGCATCACAACACCAAAAATGTCTTCGGCCGCCCACCATGAGAAAATAACACTCTTTACATATTGTACCCTGAACAACCTTGATCGGCAGACACCCGAAAAAGTAGTCGCACAATTAACACAGAAACCACGCTATGTTGATCCCGATAAATGCATCGGCTGTCGAAAATGTGAATATGGTTGTCCGGTCTATGTGGAAGATGACGAACAGGGCGGCTTTAATATGCGAAAGGCGATCTACATCCCCTTCTCCAATGCCATCCCGCAACTGCCCCTCCTCGATGTAGAGAACTGTTCACTCTGTGGTAAATGTGCAAAAGTCTGTCCCACCGACGCCATACGTTACGACATGGAAGCCGAAGATTTCACCATAACGGCCAAAACCGCGCTGCTCACCACCGGTTTTGAACTCTCTCCCATGGCGCAAAAACCCCAGTATGGTCTGAACAAACTGCAGAATGTTGTCAGCTCAATGCAGATGGAACGATTACTGGCCCCCCATGGCCCGTATAACCGTGTACTCCGTCCATCCGACGGTAAAGAGCCGGATTCCATCGCCTATGTTCAATGTGCGGGTTCAAGGGACGAGAGTCTTGGCATTCCTTACTGCTCCAGGGTCTGTTGTATGTACGCCATCAAACAAGCCATGCTGCTCTCGGGCGCCCTGCCCCTTGCCGATATCACCATCTACTATATGGACATCAGGGCCTTTGGCAAGGGATATGAACAGTTTTACCAAAACGCCAAGGCCATGGGAATAGAGTTCGTTAAGGCCAAGGTGGCCAAAATCAGCCAGGGTAAAATGCAGACGGCAAAATTACGTTATGAAGACCAGGAAAGCGGCAGTGTTATGGAACGGGAGCACGATCTTGTCATTCTTTCCCTGGGCATGGTACCCCATTGGCACCCCGAGGGCATCTGTTCGGTCAATTGTGGTCAAGACGGCTTTATCCAATCCGTTATGCCGAAAATCGCCCCAACGGTCACCAATATGGCGGGCGTCTATACCGCAGGTGCGGCCGCCGGGCCAAAAGATATTGTCGACACTATTACCGAAGCGGGTGCAGCGGCAATGGAAGCCTCCAACTATTTGAAAAGTCTAGCATAGATAAGGATCACATAAAAAATGGTCACTTTTCAACGGTTATCTGCCTTCTGCAGGACCTTTGCATAAAATCATCGCAGTAAACGGAGATACAGGTATGTCTGAAACTAAAAAAGACGAGTCGGGCCAAGCCAGGGTAGGTGTTTATATCTGCCATTGCGGCGGCAATATTTCCGACCATGTCGATGTCGAAAAAGTCGCCGAAGCGGTCAAAGATATCCCCGGTGTTGTCGTCTCACACACCGATATGTTCATGTGCTCCGACCCCGGCCAGGAACTGATCCAAAAAGATATCAATGATGGAAATATTAACAGAGTGGTCGTGGCCTCCTGCGCCCCCAGCCTCCACGAAACCACTTTTCGCGGGGCCATCAGCCGAGCGGAAATGAATCCGTATCTCTACGAACACGCCAATATACGGGAGCAGGATTCATGGGTGCACCACGGTGATCCGGCTACCGCCAAGGCGATTACCCTGGTTGCAGCCGCCATATCCAAGGCACGCGGTTTGCAGCCCCTGGTACCCATAAAAGTGGATGCCGCCAACCACGCCACCGTTATCGGCGGGGGTATTGCCGGTCTACGAGCCGCAGTGGATCTGGCAAAAAGCGGCGTAAAGGTCGCCCTCATCGAAAAAACGCCGTTTCTCGGTGGCAACGCAAGCAAGCTCGAGCGACTATTCCCCACCGGGGAAAAGGCAGGAGAGCTGATTGAACACCTTGCTTCGACAGTGGTAAATGATCCCAATATCACCATATTCACTTGCTCAGAACTTACCGATTTTGAAGGATATATCGGAAACTTTAATATAACAGTCAGTTCCACAGTCCCCGACAAAGACGTGGTTAACCGCGCCAAAACCCTCGCATTAGACAGTTACCATCCCTTTACCGGTTACTACCCAAAAGACATAGCAACAAAAACCGGAGAAGAAACTATCACCACCGGTGTAATTATCTTTGCCACCGGCTTTAAATTGTACGAACCACAAACCGGTGAATTTGGTTATGATGAAAACAGGGAGGTCGTCACCCTACGCCAATTTATCCGCCTTATGGATGAAGCGCCCTCCGCCACGGGTACCCTGAAGATCGACGGTCGTCCCATCAGGAGGCTGGCAATGATCCATTGCGTGGGCAGTCGCCAGATTCCCGGCATCCACACCGCCGACGAAAACGACTATATGAACGAATATTGTTCCAGGACATGCTGCACCGCGACATTGCAGGCCGCCCTGGAAGTAAGGGATAACTACCCGCAGACCCAAGTCCTCGATTATTACCGGGATATCCGTACCTACGGACATAACCAGGAAGACTATTACAAGCGGGCATCGGCACAAAACGTACTGTTTTTCCGCTACGAACCGGAAGATTCTCCGGTTATCACCAAAACGGTCGGCGAATTCCCGATAAAGGTTACGGTACGGGATAAACTGACCTTCAATGAAAAAGTCGAAGCCGGGGTGGACCTGGTGGTCCTGGCAACCGGAATGGAAGCAAAGAGCATCAACAACCTCGTTGAAATGATGAAACTGCCCGTTGGTTCAGACAAATTCCTCCAGGAGGTTCACCCCAAGCTGCGCCCGGTGGAAATGGCCAATGGCGGTATTCTTCTCGCCGGAACATGCCAGGCGCCCATGGATATCAATGAATCGTGTAACGCTGCCCAGGCTGCGGCGGCAAAAGCGGTGGCCCTGCTGGGTAAAGGCTATGTGGAGCTCGATCCCTTCGTGGCCAAGGTCACTCCCGAAAAATGCAACAGCAATGGCGACTGTATCGCCGAATGCCCGGAAAAAGCTATCAACATGGGAGAAAACAAAAAGGCCGAGGTTAATCCCGCCCTGTGTACGGGTTGCGGAATGTGCGTTGCAGTCTGTTCCGTTAACGCCATCGACGTGCAAGGCTGGGGATTAAAAGAATACGAAGATATGGTTGATGCCATAGTAAAATTCTAACTCAGGGGTAACATCATGGGTGAAAAGAAAAAACAAACCACGGCGACAACCGATATGAAAAAATTACGCCGAGAACGGAAGAAATTTATTGATGGCGCCAGGGAAAGGATCAAGAAACAAAACAAGATGATCAAGGCCCTCAAGGAGGCCCTGGCCGACGGGGCAAAGACCATCCCGGAACTGGCCGAAATCATGGGTCTGAAAACCGATACCGTACTCATCTACGTATCGACCCTGAAAAGATACGGAGTCATCGGCGAAGGGCCAAAAGATGGTGACTACTTTAAGTACGAACTGAGCAAGTAACCAGCATGGCTGGACCAAATTGTCAGGCCGCAGCCACAACGAATAATGAAAGCGACTCAAGAGTAAAAACACTTTCATATAAACCATTTTTACAGCATAGAATACGGCTGCAATCTGAATTCAGCAACCTACAAGTTAGGAATCACTGTACCCTTTCAGACGTTAATAATGTCAAGTATGACAAAGGCGATGGAAGAAGATTTTTGTGATCCATTATAAATCAAAGAAGAAAAAATCGGAGAATATCATGGCTACATCAGTCAATCCCGGTCTCCTGGTTGAGTTGGAAGAATACGGTTTAAAAGATGCTGCAACATGTTTTAACTGCGGCAACTGTACGGCGGTCTGCACCCTGTCCACAGAGAATACGCCGTTTCCGCGCAAGGTCATTCGTTACCTGCAGATAGGTGCCGACGACAAACTCCTGGCAAGTCCGGAACCGTGGCTCTGTTACTACTGCGGGGACTGTTCCGAAACATGCCCACGGGACGCCAACCCCGGCGAGGTAATGATGGGACTGCGCCGCTACTTAACGGCCCGTTACGACACCACCGGTATCTCGAAGCGCTTTTACACATCCAAGGTCTTTGAAATATCCGCCATACTGTTTTTAGCCGCCCTGGTAGGCCTCGGTTTCATGGCCTTCCACGGCCCGATATTAACAGACAGGGTTGCCCTTAATGCCTTTGCCTCCAGCCATGTTATAGAGATACTTGACCTTATAATGCTGGTTGTACTCTCTTTCTTCCTACTGACAAACGCCATGAGAATGGCCAAGGCAATTCTCGGCGATCCAAACCAGTACACAAAGCAAACGGATGGCGAAAATACGGCTGCTCCCGAAAATGTAAAAAGGTGGAACGGCATCCCTGTAAAACTATTTTTCACCGAGATAAAAGAACTTTTATTCCACTTTGCCACCCAGAAAAAGTTTAAAAGCTGTGAAAGCAAGAGCCAGGATATGCAATGGTATGTCCACCTGCTGATTATGACCGGCTACTCTTCAATCTTTCTCCTGGTCGTCGTTTTTCTCCGCTGGTTCCAACGGGACGAGATACTCTCCTTCTGGCATCCCGTGCGACTCATCGGTTATTACGGGACCTTTGCCCTTCTCTACGGCACGACCTACGCCTTCCTGGGACGATTGAAAAAGAGCAAAACGGTCTATAAATATTCCCACTCGTCCGACTGGGCCTTTCTGATTCTTCTCTGGCTGACAACTTTTACCGGTATCTTGATCCATTTCACCCGCTTGCTCGAAATGCCGTTGTCAACCTACGCAATCTATGTTATCCATATGATGATAGCTGTTCCCATGTTGGTACTGGAGGTCCCCTTCGCCAAGTGGGCACATCTATTGTACAGGCCATTGGCTCTCTACCTAATGCGGGTTAAGGAGCGGGCAACAGCCTGATCCCCCTGCGAACGCAGGGCTCAATATCCTCCCCCTTTGAGCCCTGCGTTTTTTTATTCGTCACAACTCCATCTATGTTAATAATTTTCTTCTTGATAAAGACGAAAACCACCATAATCAACCGTAGCTCTTTTACTCCTTGATCTTTTGCCAGCAATAGTTATCAGTGATACTCGGACAACCTCAGAGGCTGTCCGAGTATGGAGATAAAGGATGCGGGGATCAGAAAACAACCTGGCAAATAAAATACAATGCACCGTGGGCAACAATATATGCGGCATCTTCTGGATGTTACTAGCGGGCCTGCTCATGTCATGCATGGTTGTACTCATCAAAATCCTGGGTAACCGTCTGCCCAGTTTTGAAATAGTCTTTTTCCGATCATTGCTGCAACTCATCGTCCTCGCATCGGTTTTTATACGTATCGGTTTTTCCGAACTAAAAACAAGTCGTCCGTATCTGCAGACCATACGGGCACTCGTTGCGGTGATTCTCATCAACTGCAATTTTTACGCCTTTACCAAACTCCCGGTTGCCGATGTCACCGCCATCGGCTTTTCCAGAAATCTCTTTTTGGTAATCCTCGCCATACCGTTGCTCGGAGAAAAAATTAATATCCACCGACTGCTGGCCACAATAATCGGCTTTACGGGGATAATTATCATTGTCCGCCCCGGTTACAACACCATGGAAGGCGCGACCTTGTTCGCACTGGCCGGAGCCGGACTCGGAGCGACCATGGTGATTATGATCCGCAAGTTAACCATAACCGATTCCAACCTGGTAATGATGACCTTCCCCTCCCTCGCCGTTGTCCCGGCAACCGGAGTTCCCACCCTGCTCTACTGGCAGACACCAACGCCGGGCGCAATCATCCTTCTCCTGGCCATGGCTGCACTCGGTATCACCGGGCAATGGTGCATGATCCAGGCATTTCGCCTCGGCGAAGCCACAGCCGTGGCACCGGCAGGTTATATGCGTTTACTCTTTGCGACCATGCTCGGCTTCCTGTTTTTTAAAGAGTTACCCGACCTAATTACCTTTTTAGGAATCACGATCATCGTTGCCAGTAACCTCTACCTTATCTACAGGGAAAAAAATCAGCCCTAACAAGATATCCATAAACAATGTGCTGTTTTTACTACAAGAAACAATTTTTCCGGCGCCTTGCATCTGCCAATTCCTGATGATATACTATGCTCAACCACTTCTTCAAGACGTACCATTTTCCAGACAGGAAACAGCCCGCCCCCGATACATCACCCGGGTAAAATACCCTAAATAAAAAGGAGCGACCATGATCAAAGAGAATATAACCCAAGAAGGAAATCCGGATCGTAGAGATTTTTTAAAGATGCTTGGCGGTGCCACCGTAGGTGGAGCGGCCCTGGCAATGCCGGGCATGGCAAAGGCGGATTCCCGCTTTCATATTGATCCCAACTGGCCCATTCGAAAAATCTGGCGCAGGGTGCGAAGGGCTTTTATTCTTGATGGTAACAGCGTCTATATGAATATCGGAACCACCGGCTCCACCCCCAGGCCGGTCCTTAAAAAATATAACCGCTATAATCGACTCGTTGCCAAATATCCCTGGAATATGGCCGGTGAATGGGGACGATGGCCCTATATGAATAATATTGTCAAAACAATTGCTCCTCAGTTTGGCGCAAATGACGATGAAATCATCCTCAGCCGCAATACCACGGATGGTATGTGCACAATCCTCGGCGGTCTCAACCTGCAACCTGGCGATGAAATCCTTACCACTCACCATGAACATGTGGCCGCAGTATCTCCTCTGACAGTGGCCGCCCAAAGATTTGGCGTCAATGTCCGTTACCTGGAAATCCCCGTTTTTGCAACAAGCAGTGATCAATTTGTCGACGTTTTCAGAAATGCGGTCAGTCCCGAAACCCGATTAATCGTTTTTTCGCATATAACATACAAGACCGGAACCCGCCTGCCGGCCCAACGTATCTGCCGGGAAGTTGCCATTCCAAATGGTATACCGACCCTGATTGACGGCGCCCACACCATCGGTATGCTAGATCTCGATTTTCACGCAATTGACTGTGATTTCTACGCCGGATCCGGTCATAAATGGCAATGCGGTCCCGGTGCCACCGGTATTCTATATGTGCGTGACAACCTAAATCGCCTGAAAAATTACTGGCCGGATCGTGATCCGGTCTACTTTGCAATCAACTCGTCACTCTATCCCTATATTCCGTTTCTCGGGCTACAAAATGCCCTGCAATATATCGGCAACGACAACTATCCAGCCAAACGGGCACTCGGTGACAGTTGCGCCATGTGGCAAAATATCGGCAGGGATCGCATCGAGACACGGGTATTGGAACTCGGCGACCTGTGTAAACAACAGATCCAAAACATTTTCGGCGACGATGTTACAATGTATTCTCCATCCGTCGCCGAACTGAGCAGCGGCCTGACATCTTTCAACCCGTTCTCCGACCAGGGTGACGGTGTCATCCTTAAGGAATTTAGAGACCGCCTGCGGGAAGATTACGGATTTATTATTCGCACAACGGACTTCCATATAAACAACGGAGGGCCCAAGGTCCATGCCCTACGCATTTCGACCCACATCTTCCATAATGAGCCGGACGTACTGGGCCTGGTTAACGCCATGTATCTACTCTACAGGGATATGAGTTAGTTTCCGTCCAGAAACAAGATATTCAGGGGTCTACGCTGTTAATGCCCCGCGCATCCTGCAATGCAAATAAGTGTAGACTCCGAACTTGCCTATTGCCAATCAGGTATTATTTAACAGCCAGTACCATCAGCTTTTTAAATTATATAAAAACAATCCCAACAGGTAAAATAAATGACTACCATAATCAGCTGCACCAGCTGTGGCGCCAAAAACAAAATCCCGGACGACAAGAAACATCTCACCGCAAAATGCGGTAAATGCGGCAAACACCTACCCCCTACGGGCGGTGTTATTGCCCTGACTGACCAAAACTTTCAAAGGGTGGTGGAGGCCACCTCCCAACCGGTTCTAGTGGATTTCTATTCACCGACCTGCGGGCCATGCCAGGCAATGGCACCACTCATCGATCAACTTGCTGAAAAATATTCGGGGCGAGCCGTTATATGTAAACTCGATACCAGCCGACACCAGATAAGCGCCGGCAGGTTTCAGATCAGAGGTGTACCGACCCTGATCTTTTTCAAAAATGGTCAACAGGTGGACCAGATCGTGGGGGCCGTACCTGCTTCGGAGCTGGAGCAACGCTTAAAGGCGCTGCTTCCCTGAAATTTGTAAAGTTGAACCTTTTTTATCCTGCCAGCCGGATAACCCCCATAAAAGCGAGAAGAGGCCAAGAACGGTAAAAAAGGCGGCAAACCAAGCAACACCGCGGACCCCCGCCAACTGCCAAAGGGAAACACCGACAAGAACTCCTATCATCCTACCCACCCCGGATGTGGCATAAAAACCGGCCAGCATCGTGGCCCTGGCCTCCGGGATAAGCTCGCTACTCAATGAAAAACTGCTTACAATGGTAAACTCAAAAAAGAAAAAAATAAAGAACATACCCGCCATTGCCAGCGGCAAGGTTCTGCCGATCAACGGCAGGAGCAAATAAGCCGCAATTACCAGACAAATCCCGCAAAACGTGGCCCGCTGCGGCCCTAGCCGATCAGTAAACAGGGCTGTCATCGATTCTCCCAACAGCTCGGCAATACCGATGGCAACGGTGGTAAAACCGAGGGTAACAATATTTACGTGAAAATCTTGTTCAAACCAGGAACCATACACAACAAAAAGACAGTCATTGGCAATGGCTATCCAGAAGCCGAAGATAAGCATCCCCAGTGCGGGCCGTACGGAAATTAATTGTTTAAAAACGGTCGACAACCCAGCTCCTTCACCCCGCGCGCCACCCGTTTTTTCAGCGGGAATAACCATGCCCAGGCCAATCCAGGCGAGAAAACCGAGCAGGGCCAGTATATAGAAAGAGTTGACAAGGCCAAGATGATCGATAACCAGGCCAAGGGCCGGAATACCAAGCAGCGTCGAGCCCGACCAGGCCGTCTCCACAATTCCGATTGCCCTGCCCCGCCGTTCATACGGAACGTAATGACCGATGTAGGCCTGGATCGCTGGGTCAAAAATAGTTTTCCCGAAACTGGCCAGGACAAGACCGACAAAGACCGGCCAATAGGTAGGCACCAGACCGCAGAGCAACATACCCGCCGAAAGCACGGCAAGCCCCGCCCGCATCATACCCCGGTAGCCGAACCGATCCGCCAGGGCGCCGCTCACGATGGGCAGGAAGTAGAGC
>CAZQOD010000054.1:0-20810 GCA_964594945.1 uncultured Desulfopila sp. | reverse complement strand
CCGTGTGGGAGAGTAGGTCATCGCCGCGTTTCTTTACACAAAAGCCCCAGTCAGCTACGCTGATTGGGGCTTTTTGTTGTTTTTAAGAAAATTGTCATAAACCAACTGTATTATGACTCCCATGGTCGGCATAAATCAAAAATGCCTGCAACAAACAATAATTACTCATGTCCGGCATAGGCGGGATAAAAAAAATTATAGTTATGACCCCTAAACAAAAAAAAGATCTCCTGATCGAGTGGAGTATATACAATCGTCAACAACAACAGTTAATAGAAGAGGAATACCTGGAAAAATTTGGTTCAGATAAGGATGAGGAACATTGGCTCAATTTCCTTAAAGATAAACTGGAAATTGAGAATTATTGGGAAAAAAGCGGCCTGAAATAGTTTGAGTAATAGCCCTGTGTAGTATTTACACTCACATTACAGGAAAAAACTACTCCTCCCTGAACTGTATCTTAAAATAATCATCCCTCCTGAAAAATGACCCCTTACTACAGCCGCCGTGGCTGACCCAGGTCTTTTATTTCTTTGCGGATTTCCCCGCAAACACCCGGATATTACTCAATCCGGATAGTACCCACATCCGGTTGTTCAGATTTTAAGTTATCTGTTACCTCGCTGTTTTCTCTACTATATACTTCTTCTCTTGTTTTCCACTCTCCCTTACCTGGTTCATCGCTCACTGATGCAGCTGTGGACAACCCGCTGGCTTTGGCAGTAAAATCTGCGTCAATACCCACGCCTAAAGGTTGTTTAAAGATACCGACCAGGCCATCCACGGTCTCCAGAAGAGACACCAGCTCCCAACCGGCCTTGCCATACTCGTTCAACGACAGTTCCATTTCAGATTCGTCGAGAAAAGCCCCCCCCAACAAACCTTCTTTTTTCAACTCATACCGCACAGTTTTATAACTCCAACGCATTATATCATCTCACAATAATCTTTACATCTAGTCGCTAAGCAACCTATCGTTATGGAAAATCCCTTGAAAAACGTTACCATTAGCATCTGTTAAGCGACCGTTACCATCTCTTCGACCAAATTTAAATTCACCCTCGTAACGGCTGCCGTCGGCAGAAATTAACAGACCACGACCGTCGGGCAAGTCATTTGCAAAATCTCCCCTGTAGACACTCCCATCCTCGTAAACAAGCTCCCCCCTGCCACTGAAAAAACCATTACTAAAAGATCCGGTATATTTAGCACCGTCTGCAAAACGGTATTCTCCTTCGCCTGAAAAAAGGTCGTTTTTAAATTCACCCTCGTATCTGCTCCCGTCAGGGTAAATAAATACACCGCTGCCTTCCTTTCTCCCCCGTATAAATTTTCCTTTATATTTACGACCATCCTTATAATTATAAGTTCCGTGGCCGTGAATATAACCTTGTTTCATCTCACCTTCATACCTATCCCCCCCATCGATAATCAACGTCCCGGAGCCATCCATAAGCCCATCCACAAAGGTGCCAGTGTACCTGCGCCCCCCTGGAAAAACCACGGAACCACTTCCTGTAAACAAGGTAGAACCATGGCCGGTGTAGACAAAACCATCTACATCCGCACGGAGATTGTTTTTCCCGTGGATTGTCTGGAATTTTCCAAAACCCGGTGCAACAGCAATCGCTCCACTCCCAGATTTACCACTGGTTTGCATATATTTAGTATATTTCTTATTGGTTTTCGACGTCAACTCCCCGGAACAGTCGCCCCCGGCGGGACAAGGCTGCCCATTAATAAATTCACCCTCAAACGTATCACCATCGCTGTGGACAATTTTACCGGATCCATTCATGGTATCATTGGAGAATTGTCCTTTGTATACGGTACCATCGGCAAAATGAAGCTCACCATAACCATCCTTTTTCCCATTTAGAAAATCGCCCGTGTAAATACTGCCGTCACTGTTCTCCAAAAGACCTTCACCATTTTTTAGACCAGCAGCAAATCCCCCTTTATAACGAGACCCATCAGGATATTCGAGTATACCGCGGCCTTGAAATAGTCCACTATGGAACTCTCCTATATATTTTCTTCCATCGCTATATTGCAATGTCCCCGTTCCATTATAGACATCATTCTCGAACATCCCCTCATACTTTAATCCCGACGGAAAATTCAACACACCATAACCGTGCCGTTTATAGCCACGAAATTCCCCCGTGTACATAGAACCGTCAAGGTATGTTCGCCTGCCCATGCCGGCGGGTTTGCCATTATGAAAATTCCCCTCGTACCATGTCCCATCAGTAAAATGTAACTTACCCCTACCCTCTATTACATTATTTCGAAACTCACCCTTATACTCACGACCATCCGGATAAAAGAGAACGCCATCACCATGGAATCTGCCAAAACTAAACTCGCCGATATATTGTGTACCATCCTTTTGTACCAATGTACCATGCCCATCAATAACGTTGTTGACAAAATAGCCCTCAAATCTCCTACCATCACAACCCGTCAGTTTCCCTTTACCATTAAATTTTCCGTCCAGGAATTCACCGACATATTTACTCCCATCGGGATAAAGCAAAACACCTCTGCCGTTTATTATCCCGTTTTTAAACGTTCCTTCATAATGTCTCCCATCCTCTGCGACATATACTCCCCTACCTTTGTAACAATCCCCCCTTAAACATTGTCCTTGGCATAGCATTGAAAAAAAAGGAAGAGATAGCAATATTACTAATATTTTAAAAAGTGCCTTGATTATCTTTTCTTTTGTCAACGATCCTCTCCACACGAATACCACCTGAATTTCATAGAGTTATATAATTGAAGCGATAAGTTAGTGTCTGTCCATAAATGGCCATCCCCCCCTAACTCTTCGTTGCTTTCAAAATTTAATCCTCCGATAAAACGAGGTACGAGACATCGAGATATCGCATATATGCCTGTGGTTAAAATCATCAAGCACCTCGATTTAGTGCAAAATTACTCATCCATGGACAGACACAAGTTAATGGTCGGCACCTTTCCCGTAGGCGCGTCGAACAATCGTGGCAATTATCGACAATCCTTTTTTAACATCCTCATCATCCTGGGAATATGTCACCCTTAAGCATTCATTTTTATGCTGCCAATCCCCAGCCAAACCTGGGAAAAAATAATGGCCGGAGACCACAAGAACTCCATTTTCCTTTAATTGCTCATATAACTCAAGGCTGGTTATCGGCAACCCTTCAAACCAGAGCCAAAGAAACATAGCCCCTTCAGGTTTATGAATTCGGTAAGGAATCCCAGTAAATTCTTTTTTCACCAGGGCGACCGCCTTTTCCATTTTTGCCTTGTAAAAAGGTCGAATCAACTCCCTGCTTATTGAAGTGATCTTACTATTGGCGACGATCTTCTGGGCAAGAACCGCTCCAAAATTGTTCGGTGACAAGGACATTATGGCATTCATACTTTTCAACGCTCCGGCAACCTTTTTATCGGCGACAACTATCCCGGTGCGTACGGCGGGTAATCCTAGTTTTGACAGGGACAAACAGCAAATAATTCGTTTATTCCATACCGGTTGCGCATCCTCATAAATCATACCGGGAAAGGGCAAGCCGTAGGCGTTATCAATAATCAACGGGATATCTTTTTCATCGGCCATTTCTATCAGACGCGCCAACTCGTTATCAGTGATCACATTACCGGTGGGATTCGTCGGCCTAGAAACACATATCACCCCAATATCATCACCTATCTGCAATTTATCAAAGTCTATACGATATTTATAAAAACCGTCCTCAAGTATTTCAATACGGGGCATGGTTGAAACAAAAAGATCATCGGCTATTCCCAAATCAGCATAACCAATGTATTCAGGTGCCATGGGTAAACAGATCCGTTTTTTTTCTCCACCCGAAAAAACCCCCGCAAAAAGATTAAACAACATAAAAAAAGCGGTCTGGCTTCCATTGGTCAAACAGATATTCTCAGGTTCAACACCCCAACCCAACTCTTTACTCAAGAGCTTTGCTAAATTCTCATTAAAAGCCATTTCTCCCTGGGGGGGAGCATAACTCCCCACCATTTCCTGAAAACTCCGGCTATCGCTACAAATTTTTGACAATTCTTCACGCATGAGCTCTTGAAATTCAGGAACAATGCCCGGATTTCCTCCACCCATCATCAGAATACTTTTACCACCAGCCATTTTTACCTTTCCCAAATCATCCATCAAGGAAAGGATACCGGCATTACAAGTCATTTTTTTACCAAATTGAGAAAATTTCATTTTTTACTCATCACAATTGTTTTTAGTAAGTGTATCCATATCAGGCTGTCCATGACCGATAAATAAACGCAACAACCGAACCATAAAAAAAATACTCAACAATGAGAAAACAATCCGTCCCCACAGGATACCACCCAATTTCCCGCCTATTGCAAACATCACCAGGGTATCTTCCACCAGGCCATGACAAAGGCCCATCAGCGCCATGGAATTAAAGACCTCTTCCCGACCAATATTTCCACGATTTGTTTCCCTTATAATCAAGGCTCCGCCATATCCAATACCCATTATCATACCCACAACCGTCATCGGCGCTGACTCCCTCCCCATTCCAAACATCGGCAAAACCGGCTCCAGCATACGTTCAAGAAAATCTAATACACCAATAATCCTGAGAAGACGCATCAAGATGACAATACAGAAAATAATTATAATTATCATGCCGATATTTTCTATCTGTCTCACCAACCACTGTAGCAAGTTTAACGGTTCTGCAGATTGTTTAAACAACAAAACAGCGCGATCCTGCCATATATGAAAATAGAGGCAAATTTTATTGAGCAGATAAGCATATACCACGGCACCGACGAGTCTGATAAAACCAATGGGCAATATATTTGCACCGGCCTTTTTACTCACACTTAATTCAATGGGCAACGAATGGGCAATGAGCATTGCGGAACAGAGAACCGTCACCTGGGCGCCATTAACGTCGAGCCCTGGAGCTAAAGCGGCAAAAACAGCAATACCACCATAAATGTTCGTCAACATTGCGGTGGCCCAGACCAGTCCAAGTGAACCCGGCAGGCCCAGAACACCCATCAACGGCTCTAGTAAAACGCTTAAATATGATATTAAACCTAGTTCTTCCAGAACCTTGGTAACTATAATAACGGGGATCATCAACCTGATCAACTCCCAACTGGTTAACCACGTTTCCTTGAGCAGTGATAGAGTCCACTGTCCCACCCTCTTCTTTTGATTATTATCTTTCAACGTTCCACACATTATCGCATTATTAATATTTGACGGACTCATAATTGCTGGTAAAACTGCGCTGGCGAAGATGGTGTAAATATTTTTTTTAAAATACCATCAAAAGTCCCATATTGACCTTGATCAGAGACGCTGTAAACACGTCCATGATCAATGCCACCGATGCCCCAACTCCGGCGGATTTAAATTTATCTTCCGATAAAATGCGGTTTGTCGGAGAATATGGCTACTTTTTCTCGGAAAACATCTGACAGACAATACCTGAGGATTTATAAACCACCCGTGCCGGAATAACCCTACTTTTAAACTTCATCGCACGGCAACCATAGGGACGTTCCGCATCATGGGTAATATAGTAGTAGATACAACGTAAACAGTTGGGTTGATTGCAGGACATAACCAATTTACAGCTAAATTTTGCCAACCACTTTTTTGGGGTAATCAAAAAAAACGAATATTCCCGATTTCGCCCTCTTGTTAAATCCGATTTTACCTGGGAATTTCATCCCGACTATCCCACAGGTGGGAACATTAACAAAGCATTCACCCGTCAAATAATCGGCAAGATCGGTGATAATATGATTATGCCCCACCAGAAACAGAACATCATTTTCTCTAAAGGCGTTGGCTATAATATCAAGATAATGGGACTTAGTACCAAGATATAACTCCTTGAGATAGATAATATCCCTCCGCTTATATCCTGTGCCCAAGGACATGTAACGCGCTGTCTTTTTAGCCCTTTTAGCAGGACTCGATATAATAATATCCGGCTTTATTCCCCGTAAGGCCATACGTTTTGCCATTACGGGCCCGTTTTTCCTGCCTCTCTTGTTAAGGGGACGATCAAAGTCAACCAAATCGGGATCAGACCAACTGGATTTTGCATGGCGAATCAGATAAAGATATTTCATCTCCCCTCTCGCATATCAGATATCACGATCTGTAATCAGCGTTAATTTTAACATAATCAATTGAAAAATCACAGGTATATACTTCTTCACAAGATACGCCGTCATGTAAATTTACATTGACGGTGAATGACTTCTTTTTTAATACTTCACCAGCCGATTCTTCGGCTGACTCCCCCACCGCCACCCCATTACGGACAATAGGAATATCGTCAAAAGAAATATCCACTTTTTCAGGTGAAAAAATTACACCTGAACGCCCCATTGCCATAAGGATTCGACCCCAGTTTGCATCTTCGCCGAAAAAAGCGGTTTTCACTAGACTGGAATTGGCAATGGTGCGTGCCATCTTCTCGGCATCATCACTGCACTTTGCCTGTTCAACTTTTATGGTTATGGTCTTGGTGGCACCCTCGCCATCACGAACGATCTGCAGGGCCAAATCCCGCAACACGCTCTCCAGTCCTCTTAAAAATTGTTGCCTTCCGGTGCCGTTATCGCCGTCAATTATATTATTAGCCGCTGTACCGCCGGCCATAATAATAGTCATATCATTTGTACTGGTATCGCCGTCCACGCTAACCCTGTTAAGGGTTTTTTTCACACTGTCGAGCAATATTTTCTTTAATTCAACGGGATTGATCTTCGCGTCCGTGAAAATAAATGACAACATAGTTGCCATATCGGGCATTATCATTCCAGAACCCTTGGCCATACCGACTATTTTAACATTTGTATCACCAATTTTAACATTGGTTTGAGCCGTTTTCATAACAGTATCGGTTGTCATTATCGCTAAGGCAACTTTACGGAAATTTTCAGGGCCCAGGGAGGCAACAAGCTTTTTACTGTTATTTTCAAAAGCGTTAATATTCAACTGCTCCCCTATAACACCGGTTGAAGAAAGCAGGACATGATCTTCCGGAATATGCAGCAAATCAGCTACCATTTTGCCCGTTAACCGAGCAGTCTCCATGCCTTTTTCACCGGTACAAGCGTTGGCACAACCGCTGTTTACTAAAATTGCCCGGGCCACTCCCTTTTGCAACCGTTCAATATCAAGCAGCACGGGTGCTGCTTTAACCTGGTTAGTCGTAAAAACCCCCGCCGTGGGACATGGTTTTTCGCAAACCATCAGCCCAAGATCAAGCCTGTCATTATATCGTATACCCGCCTCCACGGCCGAAAAAGAAAAACCGTCGATTTTCATAATAATACCCATTCCTGTTTCAAAAATGCATCAACAATAATAACCACTGAAAAAACAAGCAATAACCGTATCGCGCGACAACACTTCAAGTCGTTGATAGCAATAGAATAGAGAAAAATAGATCTACCACTTATTCATCCGATTATGCTACGTTAAAAGTCAACTTCTCAACAAACGAACAAAACATACAGCAAAAACCAATAAAAAGGACATTAATAAATTCAATGTACCACCCCCCAGCAAACCATATATCAAACCGGGTATAATAATGGATATTCTTACCTCCCATTGGAGCTACAGCCTACTGTCCACCACTATTTTACTCGCCGATTTTTTTATTCGAATCACACTTTCAGTAAGAGTAATAATGAGAAAACGGCCATATGGTGTTTCAATAGCATGGCTGATCGTAGTTCTCCTCGTCCCCTTTCTCGGCGGTTTCTTTTATCTGCTTTTCGGAGAAAACAGAATCCCCGAACGCCGAATAGAAAGAGCTAAAGCCTCGTTCAATTATTACCAACACTGGTTAAAAAATCTAAGAAAACGCAGTTCATCCACCTGGATAACAGCGGACGATCATTTGCTGTCAATTCACCAGCAGGCGGAAACTCTCATCGGTATACCGGTTATGAAAGGAAATAAACTCTCTCTTTATACCAAGCCGGAAGATATTATCAATTCCATCAACGAGGGTATAAACAATGCAACATCAACCTGCCACCTGCAATTCTATATTTGGGAAGAAGGAGGGAGTGTTGATACGATTATCGCCGCTCTTATGGCCGCCGCAAAAAGAGGCGTAACATGCAGGATCCTCCTTGATGCCATTGGCAGTCGTGATTTTTTAAAGAGCAATACGGTTACCAGAATGGAAAAAGTCGGCATAAAAATTCAACCAGCCCTTCCCGCCGGTATCCTTAAAGCCATCTTTTCGAGAATTGATATCCGTAACCATAGAAAAATTGTGGTAATTGATGGCACAATCGCTTTCACCGGCAGCCAGAACATGGTGGATCCGGACGTATTTAAAAAAGATGCCGGCGTCGGAAACTGGATTGACATCATGGTCAAGATAGAGGGCCCGGTCGTGGAAAGTCTGGCGGGCACCTTTCTCAGTGACTGGTTTTTAGAGACCAGTATTGGCCAATTTAATTCGGAATCCCTGTTGCAGGATTACGACATGGTCAGGGCCGTAGGCGATATTCATCCCTGCAACGAACGGGGAGACTCCGCGGTACAGTTGGTGCCGTCCGGGCCTGGATTTGTTCCTGAAGCCATCCACAGCCTTCTTTTAACCACCATTTATACTGCCAGACGTGAGCTTATCATGACAACGCCGTATTTTATTCCGGACGAACCTCTTTTAGCGGCGCTAAAGGCCGCTGCATGGCGTGGCGTGGCGGTTAAAATCATTGTTCCGAAAGACAACGACTCAATGCTAGTTCAGTTCGCCAGTCGTGCCAGGTACGAAGAACTTGCACGGGCCGGAATAAAAATATTCCACTTCAGCGGAGGTCTTCTCCACTCCAAAACCATTACCGTCGACCGAAAATTATCATTATTCGGTTCCGTCAACCTGGATATGCGAAGCTTCTGGCTCAACTTTGAGGCCACCCTCTTTATTTACTGTAAAAATTTTACAAAAGAATTGTACACCATACAGAACAGTTACCTAGAACAATCCAAAGAACTAGATATAAAACACTTTACCAATAGAAGCTGGTTGGAAAAATTTAAGGAAAATGTGGTCCTGCTGATATCGCCACTGCTTTAATAACCAACATGGCTGGACCAAATTCTCAGACCACAGCCAAAACGAACAATGAAAGCGACTCAAAAGTGAAACCACTTTCATATAAACTTACCTAAAAAACGCATTTACCCAGCTGTAAACACAAGCCAATGACAACACATATATTATTACTCTCCGATATCCATGGCAACTACCCTGCCCTGCAGGCCCTTACAAAGAAAATGGGTCCATCATCATTTCAGTTAATTATCAACTGTGGCGACTCCCTTGTATATGCGCCTTTCCCAAACAAAACAATGGAATGGCTCAGACAACACCGGGTTATCAGTATCCTCGGTAATACCGATAAAAAAGTCCTTAAACTCCTTCGTGGTAAGACCTTTAAAAAACCCGGTAAGCCGGATAAAAGGGTGATGTACACTTTCACAGCCGAACATTTAAGCAAAAAAAACAGAAAATATTTACGCAACCTGGAGATATCCCGTATTTTAACCATTTCACCACCGACCGATAAACCCGGACAAAAGACATACACAATAGGCATTTTCCACGGCAGCCCGGCAGACCCCGATGAATTCCTCTTTGACTACACCCCGGATAGCCGATTCCTACAGCTTGCTCAAGAATCCCCGTGTGATATTATAGTCACCGGTCATTCCCACACCCCTTACTGTAAAACCATCTCCGACACCACATTCATTAACCCTGGATCGGTCGGCAGGATGTTCGACCAGGATCCGCGGGCGAGTTGCGCCACCCTGGAAATTTCAGATAATACCGTAAAAGTTGTACACCACAGAATTCGTTATAAAATTAAAAAAACCACAGCCAAAATTCTTGAATATAATCTGCCGCCAATCTATAACGAAATGTATAAAAAAGGCGTTAAATTGAATTGACTTTGCATTTCATCACCGATTTTTGCTATTATGCAGAATAATCCCCTTAACATATCCAAATTTTCAGGATTGCTTAAAAAACATGCCTTCCCGATTATGCGTGAAACCAAGCCAACCGGCCATATCTCCGGTTTTTATATGAAAGTGGTTTCACTCTTGAGTCGCTTTCATTGTTCGTTGTGGCTGTAACCTGAGAATTTGGTCCAGCCATGCTGGTTACTAAATTACACTGGTAATTAAATACTTTTTGGAGACGAGGGACAAAAAATGAGCAAGAAAAAAGATAACAAAAATAACAAAGACAAAACGAGTCCCATCAAACTTCTTGAAGAGACCGCCTATAAAAACCTTAAAACCCCAAAAGGGCGTGACAAGACAGCTATCTGGATCAAAAACAGCCATCTTCAATATGAAATTGAGCTAAAAAAACTGCAGATAGAATTAATGAAATTACAGAGCTCAATGAAACTGAACGGCCAACGCATACTCGCAATATTTGAGGGCCGGGATGCAGCGGGCAAGGGTGGTACCATCAAAAGAATCATCACCCATCTCAACCCTCGTTTCACCAGGGTCGTGGCACTGACAAAACCCAATGAAACCGAATTAACCCAGTGGTATTTCCAACGCTACGCCACCCACCTCCCCTCCGCCGGAGAATTTGTAATATTTGATCGCAGCTGGTATAACCGGGCAATGGTCGAACCGGTCATGGGATTCTGTACCGACGAGCAAAACAAACGGTTTTTAAAAGACGTCCCCATGTTTGAGGAGATGTTGGTCAAAGACGGCATCAGACTCTTTAAATTCTATTTTTCGGTCTCAAAAAAAATCCAAAAGCAGCGGTTTGACTCGCGCAGGGAAGATCCACTGAAACAGTTTAAAATATCCCCTGTTGATAATCTGGCTCAGGAATATTGGGATCAATATTCCGTTCGTAAATTTCAAATGCTCTCCGAAACCAACAGAACCCTCGCACCATGGACCATTATCCGTTCAGATAACAAAAAAAGGGCCCGCCTAAACTGCATGCGCCTTATACTGAGCCAAATGGATTACGATGATAAAATTCCGGCTAAAAAACTTACCCCTGATCCAAACATAGTTATTTCGGGGATTGACGAGTTGAAACATATGGAAGATAACCTGATGCGGCCTAAATTATTAAGAGGATAATCGCCCCCCGCGCACATCAACATTGAATAACGGATAAAACGACTGTCAAGACTCCCGGCCGCAGCACCGTTTATATTTCTTCCCGGAACCACATGGACAGGGCGCATTCCTACCTATTTTTTCACCCTCTCGACGCACGGTACGCGCGCCCTGGGCCATTTCCCCCGCAGCGCCTTTATTTAGACGCATCCGTTCCTGTTCCTGTCGTCTACGTCTTTCTTCCTCCATCCGTTCCACATCATCTTCCCGCACTACACGGACACGCATTAGATTTGATACCGTCTGTATTTTTACATTTTCAATCATCGCGGCAAAAAGTTCAAATCCTTCACGTTTATATTCATTCAACGGATCCTTCTGACCGTAACCTCGTAAACCAATACCCTCTTTAAGATGATCCATGGAGAGTAAATGATCTTTCCAGTGACTATCGACAATCTGCAACAATATTAACTTCTCTATCTGTCGCTGGGTCTCAAACCCATTTATTTCATTTTGTTTTTCATACTCAGCTTTAACAAAATCAAATACCTTTTCCTTAAAAACATCATATTTTAATTCTTCCAGTTCCTGCTCCGGCCAATGGGGCGCACTATGAAAAAGTTCTTCCATGCGTTTATTAAACCCTTGCCAATCCCATTCCACAGATTCTATCCGTTCTTGGAAAAACTCATCGACAACCCCGTCAACAAGATCCTCCATCATATCCATAACAACATCTTCAGCACTCTCCGCTTCGAGTAAATCATGGCGTTGACGGTAAATAACCTCCCGCTGTTTATTCATGACATCATCGTACTCAAGCAGGTGTTTACGGATATCAAAGTTATGCCCTTCAACCTTTCTCTGGGCATTCTCAATTGCTCTGGAAATCATGGAATGTTCTATGGGTTCATCCTCTTCCATCCCTAATTTTTCCATAATACCACTGATCCTTTCCGAACCGAAAATACGGAGCAGATCATCTTCCAAAGATAGAAAAAACCTGGAGGAGCCGGGATCGCCCTGGCGTCCCGATCGACCACGGAGCTGATTATCGATCCGTCGCGATTCGTGTCTTGAAGTACCAAGGATATGGAGACCACCGACCTCAACAACACCTTCACCCAACTTAATATCAGTTCCACGTCCCGCCATATTAGTGGCGATGGTAACCTTGGACAACTGGCCCGCTGAGGCAATAATCTCCGCCTCCCGTTCATGGTGTTTTGCGTTCAATACCTCATGTTCCACACCTACCTTTTTCAACATCCGGGAAATACGCTCGGATACGTCGATGGAGATTGTGCCCACCAGAACCGGCCGACCGGCTTTATGCATCTTTTCAATCTCCCTAATAACGGCCCTATACTTGGCGTTCTCGTTTTTATAAATAACATCTGCAAAATCTTCTCTTATCATCGGCTGGTTGGTCGGCATAACCACCACACCGAGATTATAGATCTTCTGGAATTCCGGCGCTTCCGTATCAGCGGTTCCAGTCATACCCGCAAGTTTATCGTACATTCGAAAATAATTCTGAAAGGTAATCGAGGCCAGGGTCTGATTTTCCTTCTCAATGGTCACCCTCTCTTTGGCTTCAAGTGCCTGGTGCAGACCATCACTATAACGTCTTCCTTCCATTGTTCGGCCGGTGAATTCATCCACGATCACCACCTGATTATTGCTGACTATATAATCGACATCTTTTTTAAAAAGCACGTGCGCTTTCAAAGCTTGATTAACATGATGGAGTTTTTCTATATTCACCGGATCGTAAAGGTTATCAACACCTAGAAGCTCTTCGCCAAGGGCCACGCCCTCATCAGTCAATGAAATCTGTTTTGCTTTTTCGTCGACCGTATAATGTTTCTCCTTCTTGAACTTGGTCATGATTCTATCGACATTCCGATACAAATCAGTAGAAATATCGGCGGGGCCGGAAATAATAAGAGGGGTTCTGGCCTCATCGATCAATATCGAATCCACTTCGTCCACGATGGCATAATTAAAGCCGCGCTGACAAAAATCCTCCAACTCAAATTTCATATTATCACGGAGATAATCAAAGCCGAACTCGTTATTTGTGCCATAGGTAATATCTGCCGCATAGGCAGCACGGCGCTCATCATCATCCAGACCGTGGACTATTTTGCCGCACCGCATTCCCAAAAATTCATAGATCCGGCCCATCCACTCACTATCACGGGCGGCAAGATAATCATTTACGGTTACAACATGAACACCCTTGCCGGACAAACCGTTTAAGTAGACAGGTAGAGTCGAACAAAGAGTCTTACCCTCACCTGTTTTCATCTCGGCAATTTTACCCTGGTGGAGGATAACTCCACCCACAAGTTGAACATCATAATGACGCTCCCCGAGAACACGCTTTCCCGCCTCACGGACCACGGCAAAGGACTCAGGTAAAAGATCGTCGAGGGCCTCGCCCTTTTCCACGCGTTGTTTAAACTCAACGGTTTTTGCGGCAAGACCTGCATCATCCAAGAGCTGAATTTCTTTTTCAAGTTCATTGATTCTCGAAACAATGGGCCTGATTGTCTTAAGAAACCTGTCATTACTGCTGCCAAAAACTTTAGTAAGTATTTTACCAATCATAATATTCAGCCGTTATCAATTAATAATTAAATAATATCGAGCAATTAATCTCTGCAAACCATATAAACACAATTAACCGTAATCCTGCACGCAGAATATGTGAAAAAATATTACAACGTTGCATCACCAGGTGAGCGCAATTTTGTAGAGCCAACATGTTCACCGTTACAATGAAAAATTCCCATGTATTACGTCCCGTTGAAACAAGATCCGCTTAATCTATTTTCTTTTTAATTCTCTTGCCCACCCTGATTTTCAGTGGATGAATGTGGATTCTCTTTTTCACACTTCCCACATGCCTGCCGTATGAAGGTAAAAGCAGTGATTGCCCCGTCCAGACACCCAGGAGAAACATCCACAAAAAGAGACAAAAAGCGATAACACCAATACCGGTGATGGCACCCACGGTCAACCCAAATTTAATCTTCTTCTTTCTTTTCCGTCTTGCAGCCATTCAGTAACCGTCTACATTTTTTCCGGAGCCGAAAGGCCGGCAACAACCAATCCATTCTTTAATACCACGGTCAAGGCCCGAACAAGATACAACCTGGCCACGCTTAAAGCCTTATTATCGGATATCACCTTGTGCTTGTTATAATAACTATGAATCTGTCCGGCAAACTCCATAAGAAAGAAAATCAGTTTATGGGGAGCCAGCTCCAGGGCCCCGCTTTCGATAATACGTGGAAATGCCGATACTGTTTTCAACAAGTCAAGCTCCTCCGCTTCCGCCAGCAGAGAAACATCCACATCCTTAAAATCACCATCATCAAAACCTTTTTCACGGGATTGTCGAATAATGGAACAGAGCCTTGCATAACCGTACTGTACATAATAAACAGGATTTTCCTGACTCTGCCTGGTGGCGAGGTCAAGGTCGAACTCCATCTGGCTGTCCGCCTTTCTCATCATAAAGAAGAAGCGGACCGGATCAATACCGACCTCATCACATAACTCGTCCACGGTGACAAAATTTGCCTTTCTGGTGGACATTTTTATCTGTTTACCATCCCTTGTCAGTGTCACAAACTGATGTAAGAGTACCGTTACTTTGGCGGGATCGTAACCCAGCGCTTTAACTCCTGCAAGAACATCGGGAACCGTGGCAATATGGTCGGAACCAAAAATATCTATCAGCCAGTCAAAGTTTCGCCTAAACTTTTCGCGATGATAGGCAATATCGGGTAGGCGATATGTTGGCTCGCCACTGCTCTTTATAATAACACGGTCCTGGTTATGGCCGAACTCCGTCGTTTTAAACCAGACCGCATTGTCTTTTTCATAGACGTATCCTTTACTTTTCAGCTCGGATACTACGCTGTCGATGTGACCATTTTCGTATAAAGACTGTTCATTAAAATAATTATCAAAAACAATACCCATTCGTTTTAAAGTTGAAGAGATATCCTTGAAAATAATTTTTTCAGCCCGTTTTGTAAACGGGACTACATCTTCACTATCTTTGAGTGAGTCTCCCCTGTCATCCACCAGGGTACGGGCTATGTCAACTATATATTCACCTTGATAACCGTCTTCGGGGAAATTAGCATCCTCCCCCAGTAGTTCAAGATACCTGGCCCTAGTTGATTCACCCAAAACCCGCATCTGCCTACCGGCATTATTATAATAATATTCTCGATAAACATCATGACCCGTGGCTTCAAGTAGCCTGGCGATGGAATCACCCAAAATTGCCTGGCGACCGTGGCCAATACTGAGGGGCCCCGTGGGGTTGGCACTGACAAACTCAACCATCACTTTTCGTTGCGCGCCTATCTCGCTAATTCCGAAGTTACTTCCCTTTGAGATAATTTCCGGTATCAACTTCCGCCAAACATCTGGATTAATAACAATATTTACAAAGCCGGGACCAGCAATATCAACCGTTGCGATCAGATCCTTATGCTCCACCAGTTTATTTGCGATGGTTGCTGCCAATTCTCTGGGATTTTTCTTTTCGATACCGGCCAAAACCAGAGCTATATTTGTGGAAAAATCACCCTGCTCCTGGTGTTTCGGCAGCTCCACCGTGAATTTATCTGCACCTCTACTTGACCATAAACCATCGTTTACACCTTCGTCAAAACAAGAGGTAATCACCCTTTTAAGTCGTGAACGGATCATATTTTACTCTACATATATTCTATTATTATTATTTCCAAACAAACAGAGCACTTCATAACTGATGGTCCCCATGGATTTCGCAATATCATCGGCATTAATCGACTCCGAACCCTGGCGACCGATAAAAACAACCTCATCCCCGCTTTTCACACCGACAACAGAGGTCACATCAACCATACACATATTCATACATATTCTACCAACAACCGGCACCCTGCGCCCACCAATCAGGACCGTTGCCCTATTGGATAACCGTCTGGAAAAACCGTCTTCGTAGCCGACGGGCAACACCGCAATCTTACGGGGTTCAGATGTTCGATAGGTGTATCCATAACTAATCCCGGCACCCGCCGGAAAAAGTTTGACCTGCAGAATACGGCTTGTAAAAGAAAGAGCCGGAAGAAGATTATTTGCCTGAAAACCTGTTTGATCGACTTTACCGGCGGGATGGTAACCGTAAAGGGCAATACCGACACGGACCATATCACAATGGGTCTTCGGAAAATTAAGCACTGCGCTGGAATTTGCAATATGACATATGGTATCAATACACCGTCCATTGTTAATACAACCCGTGGAAAAAAGATCGTATCCTTTGTCGGTACTATCTTTTTCCGGCGTATCCGCTTCGGGGAAATGGCTCATAAAACCGCCAATTTTTACACCGGCAAGAGCCGATATGCCATCAATAAACCGTGGCAGTTCATCGGCGAAAACACCCAATCGGCCCATACCGGTATCCACCTTTATATGGACGGTGATTTCACTGGCCGATTCCACCGCTTTACGAGACAGAGCAAGAGCAGCATTATAATCATATATAACCGGGATCAAGTCATATTTAAAAAACAGGCCGACATCCTCTATGCCAAAAGCCATGGTCACGTATATGCTACCACCAATACCCGCTTTTCTTAAAATCACGGCTTCCCGCAGTTCAGCAACACCAAAAGCCATGCAACCGGCATCGCTAAAGACCCTCGCCGCATTAACCATACCATGACCGTAACCATCGGCTTTAACCATTGCCATGACTGCAACACCCGAATTCACCGATCTTTGTAAAAATCTGAAATTATTCCTTAATGCGGAGCTACTCACCTTTACACGGTTACAGGAATTATCAGTCATTACACATTAACCTCAATTCTTCAATTGACGGTGTTAATCAAAAAATTTCAGGAACGGATACACTATATCCGGAAGATCAGCATAACACCATGTTATTACAATAAACCGCGATAGAAAGAGTAACCTAAAGGGACGGAAAATATGAGAGAAACTGCCTAATAATCATAAATATTTGCTGCGTCTGTTATAATTAATCCACTCCAACCAGGCAAGTCTACTGGAAAAAACCAGGGCAGAACCTATCGCAATAAAGAAAAAACTAAGTACACTAACGGGTAGAGATGATTTACGCAAGACAATACCAAAAGCCATCATGCACAGGACAAGACACCATGTCCTGACCGAATAAACGGCACCAAGGCACCTGCCGTCCTCAAATCGTAAAATACGCTCAGTGGAACGCCGGGCCGATTTATCGAGAATAAAATATGATTTCAGAATACCGGTCAACGGAGCCAAAATCAAAATATAGGGAAATGCAACACCAGTCTGGCCCAAACGACAACCACCCCTGACAATGATTACCACTCCTATTACCGACCACAACATCGCAGAAAGCAGTACAATTGTACGTCTTTTGGCCGACGGCTTAAATTTTTTTAATGTCCTTGGGAGGAGATCTAGCGGATCGTCCATTCCATTACACCCCGTTAAAAACAATAAGCCCACCCCCCTGAACAGGAGATGGGCTTATTCTACAGGAAAATAATACCTTTTATTACATTTCGTTTACTGTAATAGCACCTTCAGGGCATACTTCCACGCAAGTTTCACAACCGAGGCATTCATCCATCTCAACGGGATCGGCTTTTCCGTCCACCATCTCGAAAACCTGGGCAGGGCACGCTGCTACACATTCCTCGTCGCCACTACATTTATCCTTATCTACTATTACTTCAAACATGAGGCCACCTCCAAAAAATGAGATTTAAATACTATTCTTCATACCTAAACGTCTATCCGAATTCCATTCTGATCCGGTTGCTAAGTGTAGTATTGCATTAATTCACGGCTAGTTTTTTGTCAAGAGAAAACAGCTTTTCAAATTCCCGCCGACCACCACTGTGAAATCTCGCAACCGGGGCTGAAAACTCAAAAATTTATTTTAATTCACCTGGATTTTCTTTAAAAACGACATATCATAGATGTGACAAAGACGGTTAAAAAGGATATGTACGATAAGAAGCTGACCAATATCTTTCCAAAGTAATCTTGCATCACGCTGACAATTTAACAATATCACCAATATATCTTTGATTTAACAGAAATAATTTATGGTATTTTGCGAGTACGATCCAAAATTTATCTTTTACCCTTAACCGTTTCCCCAGTATTTGCGGAAAACATCATATTAACTTTTATGTACGGAGCAGACGAATGACGAATACGGAAATAGCAAAAGGCGTATATTCAGTTGGCGCTGTGGATTGGGATGTCAGGGACTTTCATGGCTATTCAACCTACAAAGGAACCACATACAACTCCTTTCTTATTATCGATGAAAAAATCACCCTGATGGACGGTGTTAAGGGTTCCCATAAAAACGAACTCTTTAGAAATATTCGTTCAATCATTGATCCCGAAAAGATCGATTACATAGTGGTCAACCATGTTGAAATGGACCACTCAGGCTGCCTTCCCGAAATGGTTGAACTGATAAAACCCGAAAAAATATTTTGTTCGCCCATGGGCA
The DNA here is from genome assembly GCA_964594945.1 of uncultured Desulfopila sp. Classification (GTDB taxonomy): domain Bacteria; phylum Desulfobacterota; class Desulfobulbia; order Desulfobulbales; family Desulfocapsaceae; genus Desulforhopalus_A. The sequence continues at coordinate 2,085 of CAZQOD010000054.1, read as the reverse complement.
AAAAGGCCCTGTTAGATCACTTCCACCGCGAAGACTGGCCCTATGAAGTCGTAAAATCTGGTTCCGAAATAAGCATTGGTAAGCGGACAATTCAGTTTATTGAGACAAGGATGCTCCACTGGCCAGACTCGATGTTCAGCTATTTAAAAGAGGATGGCATCCTTTTCTCAAGTGATGCATTCGGTCAGCATTACGCCAGCAACGAGCGTTTTGATGACGAAGTCGATATTTCAGTGGTCATGCATGAAAGCGCCAAGTATTATGCAAATATTCTCTATCTTTTCGCACCGTTAATCAAGAAGTTATTAAAATCGATTGGCGAGATGAACCTAGATATAAAGATGATCGCCCCGGATCACGGTATCGTCTGGAGGACCCATATCGATAAAATACTGACGGCATATGATAAATGGTCAAAAAATGAATCTGAAGAAAAAGTTTTAGTCATTTACGACTCAATGTGGCACTCCACTGAAGATATGGCCCACGCCATAGGCAGGGGCCTCAGGGAAACCGGTGTCAGTACATCCATGATTAACCTCAAGGTCAACCATCGCAGTGACGTTATGACTCAGGTGCTCAACGCCAAGGCCGTTGTCCTGGGCTCTTCAACACTCAATAACGGCCTTCTCCCCCGCATGGCAGGTTTTCTAATGTATATGAGGGGATTAAAACCCACTAATAAGTTCGGGGCAGCTTTTGGTTCATTCGGCTGGAGTGGCGAATCCGTAGCGCTTATGAACACAGCCTTAAAGGATATGAAAATCGATGTAATTGAAGATGGGCTCCGTTTAAAATATGTACCGGACGAAAAGAGCCTCGATGAGTGCGTTGCCATGGGAAAACGAATAGGCAAGCGCGTTATCGAAAGTTTCAAGGAGGCGTAGTTCATATCCCAATACCAGGATTTGCGAGGAGGCCGTATGACCATTTTTAAATATAGCGCAGACGAACTGTTTAACTGGCTCACCGAAAAGTCGGATATTTTAGTGTTGGATGTGAGGAATAAGAAAGATTTCAATCGGTTCAAAGTCGAATCACCCTATTCTTTTGCACTGCAAAACGTCTCCTATTTTGATTTTATGGAGATTGAAGAGGAGTCGGTGGCTAAAATAGGTAGAGATAAACCGGTGAGAATTGTCTGCGCCAAAGAAGGCTCAGCAAAATACGTTGCTGAAATTCTTGAAAAACACGGGTTCCACGATGTTGGTTATCTTAAGGGAGGCATTAAATCCTGGGGAAACCTGCTCGTACCCGTATTACTCGCCCAAGAAAAAAAATACAAGCTCTATCAATTCATAAGACCTGCAAAGGCCTCCTGCAGTTACGGCCTCCTCAGCAACTTGGAAATGACGCTCTTTGACCCCTCCCGCAATGATGGTTTCTACCTTGATTTTGCCCGGAAACGTGGCTGCACGATTGTCAAAACTTTCGAGACCCACCTCCAGGCCGATTATATTGCGGGAAGCAGGGTTATTTCCGAAAAAACCGGCGCCGAGTTTATGGCCAACGAAAGTGATTTTACCGGAACGAAAATTATTTATACAAAACTAAAAAACGACGGGGAGTACGGTTTTAAGCAAAACGGTCCCTCGGTAAAATGCATATTCACCCCCGGTCACACCCCCGGTTCCACCTCTTTTATCATAGATAACCGATTTATGATCTGTGGTGATACCGTATTCATTCAATCAATCGGCAGACCCGACCTCGGTGGTGAAGTCAACGCCTGGTCTGATCATCTCTTTACAACTCTTCAAAATATTAGAGAATACCCCGATGATTTGTTAATTTTGCCGGGCCATTATATGAGTTGGGATGAGGCGAACCCCTCCCTGGCATTTATCGCCACCTTGGCTGAAATCAAAAAATTCAACAGCGAAATTTTTGCCATAAAGGATAAAAAATCATTTTTAACCTTTATTAAAACAAATATGAGAGCGCAACCTGAAGAATACGCAACCATCCGTTTGATCAACGCCAACCTCAAACAGGTTGACGATGAAAAAGCCGAAGAACTTGACCTTGGCAAAAACAAATGCGCCGCCACCGCCTATGCGGCGATGCAAAACAGTAAAGCTTAAA
>CAZQOD010000053.1:0-20817 GCA_964594945.1 uncultured Desulfopila sp. | reverse complement strand
AAAAGCCCTGAAAGAAGAAGGATACCAGGTAATTCTCATCAACTCCAATCCGGCAACGATTATGACGGATCCGGAACTTGCCGACGCCACATATATTGAACCCATCACGCCGGAATTCGTAAGCAAGGTCATAGAAAAGGAACGCCCGGACGCCCTGCTCCCAACCCTTGGCGGTCAAACGGCGCTCAATACCGCCATCAGGGTTGCCGAGACCGGTATCCTTGAAAAATATAAGGTTGAACTACTTGCCGCCGATATAGAAGTTATTAAAAAAGCGGAGGGACGTGAAGAGTTCCGTGACGCCATGGGTAACATCAACCTCAAGGTTCCCAAGTCCGTAATTGTTCAGACCTTGGATGATGCAATTGAAGCGGGAAAAACCATAGGTTTCCCCCTTATCGTCAGACCGAGTTTCACCCTCGGGGGTACCGGAGGCGGCGTTGCCTATAACAGCCGGGAACTTAAAGAACTGGCAAGCGTAGGTCTTGACCTGTCCATGAGCAACGAGGTTATGATAGAACAGAGCCTCCTCGGCTGGAAAGAATATGAACTGGAGGTAATGCGGGATAAAAACGATAATGTTGTGATAATCTGCTCCATCGAGAATATTGATGCCATGGGAGTGCACACCGGTGATTCCATAACCGTGGCCCCGGCCCAAACCTTGACTGACCGTGAATACCAGGAAATGCGCGATGCGGCAATAGCCATTATCCGCGAAATCGGCGTAGAAACCGGCGGTTCGAATGTACAGTTCGCAGTCAACCCCGAAGATGGTGAACTGATGGTAATCGAAATGAACCCCAGGGTCTCCAGAAGCTCGGCCCTTGCCTCTAAAGCCACCGGTTTTCCCATCGCCAAAATTGCCGCAAAACTGGCGGTTGGTTACACCCTTGATGAATTAAAAAATGATATCACCCTGGAAACCTACGCCGCATTTGAACCATCCATCGACTACTGTGTTGTAAAAATTCCCCGCTGGACCTTTGAAAAATTCCCCGAAACCGATGATATCCTCACCACCGCCATGAAATCGGTGGGGGAAACCATGTCCATCGGCAGAACCTTTAAAGAAGCCTTCCAAAAAGCGATGCGCTCCCTTGAAACCGGCCGTTTCGGATTCGGCGGCGATGGCCAAAATATCCTTACCCACCTCGACCAGGACGAACTTGAATTGGGCTTACGCGTACCAAACTCAAAAAGGGTGGCACATATTTATGAAGCTTTGAAGAGGGATATGGCGGTGGAGACACTCTACGAACTGACTGCAATAGACCCCTGGTATCTCTACCAATTCAAACAAATTGTTGAAACCGAGCGGAAGATATCGGATCGAGGATTCCAAAACCTCACCCCGCGCATTCTCCGTTCCTGCAAGGAACAGGGGTTCTCGGACTACCAGCTGGCCTTTCTCACCGGGACCTCGGCAAGCGATATCCGCGAACTACGTTTACAATCAGGCATTGTACCGGTCTATAAACTGGTCGATACCTGCGCCGCAGAATTTGAATCCTACACCCCGTATTACTATTCAACATACGAATACGAAAACGAAGCCGTAAAAAATGACCGCAAAAAAATTATTATCCTGGGCGGCGGCCCCAACCGAATCGGCCAGGGCATTGAATTTGACTACTGCTGTGTCCACGCGGCCTTTGCCCTTAAAGAGATTGATGTTGAATCCATTATGATCAACTCCAACCCGGAAACCGTCTCAACAGATTACGATACATCGGACAAATTATTTTTTGAGCCGCTAACCCTGGAAGACGTCCTCAATATCATCGACCAGGAACAACCAGACGGGGTAATTGTTCAGTTCGGTGGTCAGACCCCCCTCAACCTCGCAGTACCCTTGGCAAAGGCGGGGGTCAAAATTATCGGTACCCAACCCGATGCCATAGACAGGGCCGAAGACCGCAAACGGTTCCAACAGTTTCTACAGAAACTCAACCTCAGACAGCCGGACAACGACACCGTCTATACACTCCAGGAGGCAATTGAGGTCGCAAAAACAATAGGTTATCCAGTGGTCGTCCGACCTTCGTATGTACTGGGCGGTCGGGATATGAGGATTGTTTACGACGAAAAAGGTATTCGGGATTTCATGGCAAGCATCGGTACGACAAACCTTGAACATCCCGTTTTAATAGATAAATTTTTAAAAGATGCCATTGAAGTCGATGTTGACGCCATCTCGGATAGTGAAACGACAATTATCGGCGGTATAATGGAACACGTTGAGGAAGCTGGTATCCACTCGGGGGATTCAAGCTGTATCCTGCCCCCCCACACCCTCCCCCCGCAACTCATCACGGAAATTGAAAATGCCAGCCGGGCCATGGCCAGTGAACTGGGAGTTATCGGACTTATGAATATCCAGTTCGCCGTAAAAGACAAACAGCTTTACGTGCTCGAAGTCAACCCCAGGGCGTCACGCACCATACCATTTGTCAGTAAAGCAACGGGGGTACCCCTTGCCAAACTTGCCACCAAGGTAATGATGGGTTACACCCTGAAAGATCTTGGCATAACCAAAGAAGCAACACCGAAACACTGGGCAGTCAAGGAAGCCGTATTCCCTTTTGACCGTTTTAGCAACGTCGATGTTCTGCTTGGTCCGGAGATGAAATCCACCGGCGAAGTAATGGGTATCGATGACAACTTGGGACTGGCAATAGCCAAATCCCACCTGGCCGCGGGTGCGACAATTCCCACCAGCGGCAACGTCTTCATCAGCGTGCGCGACAATGATAAAGCCGCCATTGTCCCGATTGCAAAGGACCTGATCAAACTGGGATTCGTTATTTTTGCCACCTCCGGTACTGCCAAATATCTGCAAAATGAAAACGTCCCCTGCTCGACAATTAAAAAAATTTCCCAGGGCCGACCGCATATACTCGACAAGATACAGGATGACCAGATCGCCTGGATTGTCAACACATCTCTCGGCTTACGCACCACAGAAGATTCATACCAGATGAGACGCGCTGCGCTGGATTACCGAATCCCCTACACCACAACGGCAACCGGCGCCGCAGCCCAGGTAAAGGGTATGCAGGCCCTGAAAATTCACGCCATGGAAGTACAGCCTGTCCAATACTTTACATAAACAAAACAATGGGCTAAAATAATTGCAAACAACACTCGACTTTCTCTGTTTATGTTTTACTTTTGCAAGTATATTTTTATATGAAAGTGCCTTCCAAAACTTTGGCTTTTGAGTCGCTTTCATTGTTTGTTGTGGCTGTGGTCTGAGAATTTGGTCCGGCCATGCTGGTTACTTCTGTAGTTGGACGACGGAAGAACACTGAATCATCACCTTGTGCAACTTAATTGTTGCCGGTTTATTAACTCCGTAATTCGGAAAAATCAGGGTACACACTTAATATGATTAGTTCCCATCCGGACACTAATTTAAAAGTGCTTACCGGAAGCCGCTGGAGGCCTCGTTGAATACCTTTTACAAAAATTTAAGCATGTGGCTGGTGATTGGGGTAACCATTCTCCTTCTCTTTAATATTTTCAACAAACAGCCCGGCAACACAACCTCGCTGACCTACAGCGAATTTATGGCAAGCATTAGAAATAAAGGCATCAGCCGGGTTACAATCAGCGGCGACGTCATTTCCGGCACCCTTCAAGACGGAAAAATGTTTCAAACCATATACCCCATAAACGATGCGGAACTGATCCCTATACTCCGTCAATCCGGGGTTAATATCACCGTCAAGGAGACACAGAAAGAGGGATTGTTTATGACAATTTTTGTCTCCTGGTTTCCGATGCTGCTCCTGATCGGCGTCTGGATTTTCTTTATGCGCCAGATGCAGGGCGGCGGCAAGGGCGGCGCCCTCTCCTTTGGGAAAAACCGGGCAAGACTGACGGAACAAAATGAAAACAAGGTAACCTTCGCAGATGTGGCCGGCATCGACGAGGCCAAGGAAGAACTTGAAGAAATAGTCGATTTCCTCAAAGATCCGGGAAAATTCACCTCCCTCGGTGGTCGCATCCCCACCGGCGTACTACTGGCCGGGGCACCGGGGACCGGGAAAACACTCCTGGCCAAGGCCATTGCCGGAGAGGCTGATGTGCCTTTTTTCTCTATTTCCGGCTCGGATTTCGTCGAAATGTTTGTAGGGGTCGGGGCCTCCAGGGTACGTGATATGTTTGCCCAGGGCAAAAAAAGTGCGCCCTGTATTATATTTATCGACGAGATAGACGCTGTCGGTCGCCATCGAGGCGCCGGTCTCGGCGGCGGACACGACGAAAGGGAACAGACCCTCAATCAGTTACTGGTCGAAATGGATGGTTTTGAAACCAGCGATGGGGTAATTATTGTCGCCGCCACCAACAGACCAGATGTCCTTGACCCGGCTCTGCTCCGTCCCGGTCGTTTTGACCGACAGGTGATCGTGCCCGTTCCCGATGTGGGCGGCAGACAGAAAATTCTCGAAATATATGCCAAAAAGACCAAAATGTCTCCAAAAGTCGACTTGGAGATACTGGCCCGTGGTACCCCGGGTTTTTCCGGAGCCGACCTGGAAAATCTTGTCAACGAAGCCGCCCTCATGGCCGCCCGCTCCGGAGCCAAAGAGATAGATCTCGACCTGCTGGAAAAGGCAAAAGACAAGATCATGATGGGCGCGGAACGACGCTCCATGATAATCAATGAACAGGAGAAAAAGGTTACCGCTTACCACGAGGCCGGTCATGCCTTGGTTGCCTGGCTGCTGGAAGATACTGATCCGGTACATAAGGTGACGATAATCCCCAGAGGGAGAGCCCTTGGTCTGACCATGCAGCTACCGACCGATGATAAATATACCCACTCGAAATCGTATCTGCAAAACTCCCTCTGTATCCTTTATGGGGGACGAATAGCCGAGCAGCTGATCTTTGACGAGATCACCACGGGGGCCGGCAACGATATTGAACGGGCGTCGGAACTGGCCCGTAAAATGGTATGCGAATGGGGAATGAGCGACGAACTGGGGGCCCTCACCTACGGCAAAAAAGAAGAACAGATTTTTCTCGGCAGAGAAATCGGCCAACATCGTGATTTCAGTGAAGATACGGCCAGACAAATTGATGTTGCGGTCAGAAAACTAGTCGAAAATGCCATGGAGACCGTTGGCAATCTCCTTAAAGAACACCGAGAGGTCCTCGTCCTCATGGCCGAAGAGTTGCTGGAAAAAGAAACCATTGTCCTGGCCGATATCAACAGAATGGTTGAAAAGACCTACCCCGGCAAATACAGCGAACGGACGAAGGTGAGTGAAGCCGAGCGAACGAATCGTAAAACCGAAAGCAAAAACAAAGCGGAAACGATGGAGGACGAGGATATTATCGAGGTAGAAAACGAAGTTGACGACCGGGGCACGGATGACACACAACAGGATGAAGCAAATATTCCCGAAAAAGACGACAAGCAAAACAAAAAACCTGAAGAATCATGAAAGAACAGGATATACCTGTAAAAATAATGGGCATCCTCAATGTAACGCCCGATTCCTTTTCTGACGGTGGTTGCTTTGCCGACCTCGATACGGCTGTGGCCCAGGCGGATCAACTTATCAGGGACGGTGCGGATATCATTGACGTGGGAGGAGAATCCACCCGCCCGTTCGCAACTCCGGTGGCGGAAGAAGAAGAGTTGGAGCGGGTTATCCCCGTCATCAAGGCCGTGCGCGACCGCTACCCCTTGATACCACTATCCATCGACACCACCAAGGCGGTGGTCGCCCAGGCCGCGTTAACAGCGGGCGCCAGTATTATCAACGATATATCGGCACTGCGCCATGATCCCAAAATGATTGTGGTCGCCAGGGAATGTGATGTGCCGCTTATCATCATGCATATGCAGAAGACACCGGCCGATATGCAGATCAAACCCGTTTATAACAACGTTGTCGAAGATGTTATCTCTTTTCTTGCCGAGCGAATCGCCTGGCTGACCGAAAACGGCATTAAGGAAAATCGTCTCATCGTTGATCCGGGTATAGGCTTTGGAAAGACCCTGGAACATAATATAGACCTGCTGAAAAATCTCGGGCGCCTAGCCTCTCTCCATGTCCCGATCCTCCTGGGTCACAGCCGAAAACGTTTCCTCGGTGATCTCACCGGCATAAACGACGAAAAGGAACGTGATCTGGCAACAGCCGTTGTTGCCGCGCTCTGCATCAACAAGAACATCGCCATGGTTCGGGTACACGACGTCTCGGCAACGCGCCAGGCCCTCCTGCTGGCACAGGCCCTGCGACCCGAATAACTCGCCAAACTTATCCGAAAATACTCTTTGCCCAGGATCTTGCGTCGCAGCTGTTCGCGGACAACCAACCTCACCAAAAGCCGTAACTGGCGGCTTGTTAAGATTATCCTTCCCGCCTGACCACCGCGTAATCATCAAAGGCCAAAAATTGAAACACGTAGGGTGTCCCTTTGGCGCCGATACTGATAACATCTCCATCAAATATCTCTTTTTCTCCCCCGACATCACCCCCACCTATTCCCTCTTCACCAACCTTCACGCCACAGGCGGATCCCCTGTCCACAAGGAAATAGGCCTCTTCCCTCCTCTCAATTAAAAAATGCTCCCTGGAAATATTAAGCCTATGACCACGGTCAACAAGATAAAGATCATTATTGGGCCTGCTGCCGGCCTTCTTTTCTCTTTCCACTTGTTCCAGCCTGCCGTTTACCCGGACAACGCGGGACTCCCTTCCCACCCTGTACGGAAGAATGGAAATAATGACCAGTTCGCCAAAAATATTTGTTTTGGGCACCGCGTCAGCCGCCTCCGGAGTCAAGGCTTTCAACGCGGCCTTCGGCATATATTCTTTTAACAGTTGGAGCTTTTCATCCATGGTGTGACCCTTTTCCCACATATTTTGATGAATTACCTGAAACCTGAATTTTGCAATCGATTCCAAAAGACAACCGGCAAAGACATACTTCTTCACCTATCATCAGGATATCTTTTTCAATTATGAAATTCAAATTTTTTCTTAATAAGGACAACATGCAAAAAACGAAATATTTCCTCCCGCCTGAATTCACAATCGACATCCAAGCTGTTCAACAACACCATCCCTTGCATTATTATCGACCCCACGCTACAATCCACCCTCTTCCCACAACAAATCTACTGGAAATAATAAATGACAATTCCCACACAATACACAAGGCAACTGGCGGATCATTTCAATCTTAATATTAACTGTATAGAGAAGACATTGCAGCTCCTGGCGGACGGCGGCACCGTCCCCTTTATCGCCCGATATAGAAAGGAAGCCACCGGATCCCTTGATGAAGTTGCCATTGGTGCTATTCGCGATCAATATACCCAACTGGTGGAAATCGATAAACGCAGGAATGCAATTATCTCCGCCATGGGCAAAGGCAAACAGCTCACAAAAGAGCTCGAACAGCAGTTACAGCGTGCCACAACCCTAACCCGACTTGAGGATATATATCTCCCGTTCAAACCAAAAAGAAAGACCCGCGGTGTTATCGCACGTGAAAAAGGGCTGGCGCCCGTCGCTGAAAAATTATCAGACGGCACACTAACCGCAGCGGGAATTAATGCCTGTATCGCCCCAACAAAAGGATTGCACAGGCGTGCCGATGTAGTGGCCGGTTGTCGCGATATCCTGGCGGAAAAAATCAACGAAGATCTGCAAAGCCGCGTTGAATTACGAACACTTTTTCGTAAGAACAGTGTGTTAACAGCAAAAGCGATTAAAAAAAATATTGCGGATGGCGATAAATATTCAGACTATTTTGACTGGACGGAACCGGCCGCAACCGCACCCGGACACCGATTACTGGCCATGTTCCGTGGGGAGAAGGGAAAATTCCTCAAACTGTCCATACGACCGGACGATAACAGCGCCTTGCAAATTCTCAAAAAACACCACCTTAAAAAACATCAGTGGCAACAGGAAATTGCCGCTGCTATTACGGACAGTTATCAACGTCTACTCGCCCCTTCCCTCGAAAATGAACTTCGTAAACAACTAAAAATCAGGGCCGACGGCGAAGCAATAGAAGTTTTTACAGACAATTTACGCCAGCTGCTCCTCGCTCCGCCACTTGGCCAGAAACGCGTACTCGCCCTAGATCCCGGCTATAGAACAGGGGCGAAGGTGGTCTGTCTGGATGGCCAGGGAAAACTCCTCGACACAGATCTTATCTTTCCAACGCACTCCACAAAAAAGCGTGAAGAGGCTGGAAAAATCATCTCCGATCTTATCCGGAAATACCGGATTGAAGCCGTCGCCATCGGTAACGGCACTGCCGGTCGGGAAACCGAAACATTCATCCGATCCTTGGATCTACACAGCACCATTGTGATAACCCTGGTTAATGAAGATGGTGCCTCCATCTATTCAGCTTCAAAATCCGCCCGATCCGAATTTCCGAACCAGGACATTACAGTCCGGGGGGCGGTTTCCATCGGTCGTCGCCTCCAGGATCCCCTCGCCGAACTGGTGAAAATCGATCCCAAGTCCATTGGCGTCGGTCAGTACCAACATGATGTAAATCAGGTGGAACTGAAAAAGAGTCTCCGGCAAGTTGTTGAGAACTGCGTAAACAGCGTCGGCGCGGAACTCAACACGGCCAGTGCGGAGCTACTTACCCATGTCTCCGGCCTGAGTAAGACTCTTGCGGAAAACATTGTTGCCAGACGGGATGAGAAAGGACCGTTCAAGGACAGGCAAGGTTTGCTGAAAGTTGCCCGCCTCGGCCCCAAGGCCTTTGAACAATGTGCCGGATTCCTGCGCGTCAACCACAGTGCCAATCCCCTGGATAACAGCGGTGTACACCCGGAACGCTACCCGTTGCTGGAACAAATGGCAAAGGATAACAAAACAACGATACAGGCCCTGATGGAATCAAAAAAGAATCGACAAAAAATCGATCTCAATAAATATATCAGTAGCTCCATCGGCCTGCCGACATTGACGGATATAATGTCGGAACTTGCCAAGCCGGGCAGGGATCCGCGCCGATCATTTGCACAGTTCAATTTTGCCCCGGACATTCAATGTATCGAAGATCTGCGCGAGGGTATGGTCTTGCCGGCCATCATCACCAATGTTACCAAATTCGGTGCCTTTGCAGATATCGGTATTAAAGAAAACGGCCTTATTCATATCAGCCAGCTAGCCGACCGCTACGTCAAGAATCCGGCGGAAATCGTCACAGTTACGCAAAAGGTGAAGGTGCGTATCATCGAGATTGACAGAAAACGACAACGCATTGGTCTTTCCATGAAAGGGGTGAATACCTGAACCCTGTCGATCAACCACGTAAAATTGTGCCGGACAGCCAGTAGTAGACGATATAAGCACCGGCCACCACCAGTAACAAAGCAGAGACTTTCTGTACATATGGCAAAAGAGACCGCAACATACCGACTACGACACCTTCCCTGACAATGGCAATACCCAGAGTCAACACCAATAAGACACTGCCCATGCCCAGGATATAGCTGACAAATTGAAAAAATCCGCTGAGAAAATCACCACTGCTAAGAGAACTGCCAACAACCACCAAAAAAATAGGCAAAGTACAGCTCAGGGATGTCGCACCAAAGGCAACACCGAATAGAAAAAATCCGCCAATTGATATATCGCGCGGATCCCCGACTTTGCCGGCCCACTTAAGAATGGAGTGAAAGGATAAGGAGTGACCAAACAACATCCAGACCCCGAGTAACACCAGGGCAAAACCAACCACCACCGACAGCCAGGGTGCAATCCCCATCAAAAATGTTCCACCCGCCGAGACCAACACTCCAACAATCCCGAAAAGAACGGCAAAACCGGCGGTGACCATGCTGGTTACCCAAAACGCTTTCAACATCTTAAACAGACGTGACCTGTTTTTAAATTTATCTTCCCTAGCACCAAGGTATAGGGATAGGTACACGGGCAACATGGCGAAACCACACGGATTAACAGCCGACACCATGCCCGCGCCAAAGGCATAACCCACGGGCAGCAGCCCGGCTACCTGGCCAAGCCACTGACTGACTTCTACTTGAGCTTCCATATTATTTCCTTCGTACCTGTCTTATAACGGAGCAGATTCGGTAAAAATTGACCCCAAAACAGCAAACAACACCTTACCAGACCAATAACATACTCATTTAACGGTATAAAATAAAAAATTCCATGTTCCAGGAGCAAGATTCTGGTCAACCACAAACGGCATCATACAGGGTTATATTGAAAAGTGCATTTATTCGCAAGCTATGCCAAACCTTTTTTTGGCAACCATAAAAATCGACCGCGGTCGATTTTTTCCTTGACCGCCCCGGAATAACCAGTTACAAATTTCGTCTGCGGTCGTATTTTTTTAATTATGGAAAAGAGTTATGCCAACACGCGAAGAAAAGAAAAAAAGGACCAAACAGGCCATCCTGCAGGCTGCCATTACCCTGTTTAATGACCAGGGTTATACCAACACGTCCATTGAAAAAATTGCCAAAACGGCGGGTGTCGGCAAAGGCACCGTTTACAGTTATTTTCAAACAAAAAAAGATATCATAAAAGGGTTCTGCGAATTTGAAATGGAACAGATTCACCTTGAGTTGGTAAAAAATGCCAACCCGGACGCCCCACTTCTTGAACAGATGCTGACCATCTACATGACCGAATTCAAACATATTACCAGGAACAGGGAATTCGGTCGGCTCTTCATGCGGGAATCCGTCTTTCCAGATGATGCAAATGTGAAGAACCATCTGGAAATGGACGATAAATATTTTCAACTACTCTTTCCGATCCTTACGGCGGCCCAGAAGCGTGGTGAATTACGAGAAGACATCGAACTCCTGCATATCACGGCACATTTTTACAGTCTCTTTATTCTCATCGTATCGGCCTGGTACACAAAAAGAGTGGCTACGGAGGAAATCAGCCAGGCGATGGAACTTTTATTTCGTCAAGCAATTGAAGGATTACAACCATATACGGTTAATCCGACACAACATGGAACAAGCAATGAATAACGTGCCGCAACCAACTACAACACGAGAAAAAACCGTCTTTTTTATCTGGAACAATCTGCCGCGATTCATTCTACTGGTTATGGTTGTTCTTATCTGTATCTTGTTTTTAGCGATCAAGGAACAGAGTAAAAGCATAGCAGCCGACAAGGCGGCCGAGGTGCGACAGGAGAAGCCGAAGGTTAACGTTATTACCTTTACTCTTTCGCCGACGACCATAACCGATAGAATCAACCTGCCCGGCACGATAGAACCCTGGACCAGGTTAAGATTGATGTCAAAGCTACGTGGAACCGTGACCGAAGTCCTGGTCAAGGAAGGAGACCATGTGACGGAGGGTGACGTCCTGGCACGCATTGAAGACACTGACTACCGCATTGGCCTTTCAAGGAGTGAGGCGGCTTATAATCTCGCCCAGGCTGAATATAAACGAGACAAATCAATGTATGCAAAAGGAGTTATATCCACCGCAACCCTTGATGCCGAAAAATCGAGGCTGCAAACCAGTAAAGCAGACTACGAAAACGCCAAACTCCTTCTTTCCCGAACAACAATTACCGCCCCCATGTCCGGCGTTATCAGAACCCTCACCGCCAAGGTGGGCCTCCAGCTGTCAACTGGGGATCCCATTGCCGAAATCTTTGAAATCGACCGATTAAAAGGCGTGGTCGGTATCCCCGAGCAGGATGTCAATGCCGTGCGTCGCATAAAAAATGTCAACATCACCATCAAGGCCCTCCATAACAGGCGGATCAACGCGAAAACATATTTTTTACCACCGTCACCGGATACCATTGCCCGACTTTATAACCTGGAACTTGAAATTGACAACAACACGGGGGAAATACTTCCCGGCATGTTTTTTCGCGCCGACATTGTCAAAATGCGGATGACAGATGCAATCGTCATCCCCTTCTACAGCGTCATTACCCAGAACAATGAACAGTTTGTTTATACGGAAGAAAATGGTGTTGCCAAAAAGAAAGCCGTCACCCTAGGTATTATGGAGAAATGGCTTATCCAGGTGACCGGCGGATTACGGGCAGGTGAAAAGATCATCGTGGAAGGCCACCGGGATGTGGAGGATAACCAGAAAGTGAAAGTAATCAAGAGTCTTAGCAACACCGAAGGACTCGCGCTATGATAATATCGAATACCGCTGTAAAAAAAAGTACCACCGTCGGCGTTCTTTCCCTGATGCTTATTATCTTCGGGGTCTACTGCTACCTGGTCCTTCCCAGGGAGAGTGCCCCCGATATTACCATCCCCCACGTCTATGTATCAACCGATTACAGGGGAGTATCACCTGCGGATATCGAGACAACAATCACCATCGAAATTGAAAAAAAACTCAAAGGACTGGACGGCTTAAAAAAAATCCGCTCCGTAAGTTCGGAGGGGCACTCCTCAATTGACGTGGAATTCGTAACGGGCACCGATATTGACAAGGCCGTTCAGGATGTAAAGGATAAAGTTGACCAGGCCAAAGGTTCCCTGCCAAGGGACCTTGAAGATGATCCATCGGTCTTTGAAATCAATTTATCCGAAATGCCCATAATCGTCTTCTCACTCTCCGGGACCTGCGGCCTACCTCGCTTAAAAGAGTTAGCGGACGACCTTGAAAGTGATATCGAAGGGATACCGGGTGTTCTTGAGGTGGACGTCACCGGCGGGTTGGAAAGAGAAATCAGGGTGGAGGTCTTTCCCGAAAAACTTGCCTATTACGGCCTTAGTATCGCAAGTCTCCAACATGCGGTAAAGAGTGAAAACGCCAACACTTCCGGCGGAAATATTCGCCTTGGTAACGGACGTTTTCAATTAAGGGTACCCGGAGAATTTTCCACCCCCGAAGAAATATACGGGTTGGTGATCACCACCCATAATGGCGAACCCGTCTACCTAAAGGATGTTGCCCGAGTAGTGGACGGATTCAAGGAAGAAAAGAGCATCTCCAGACTCAATGGTCGTAAGGCCGTGAATATAGCTGTAAAAAAACGTTCCGGAGAAAATATTATCAATATCAGCCGGGCGGTTGACACGATTATTGCCAAAAATAAAAGTTCCTGGCCAATGGGTACCGACATCACGAAGGTTCGGGATAAGGCCAAAGAAATCGAGGTAATGGTCGCCGATCTTGAAAATAATATTCTCACCGGCCTGGTCCTGGTTTTGATCGTTATCTTTTTTACCATGGGTATCCGCAACGCAATTCTGGTCAGTATGGCCATTCCGTTTTCCATGCTGCTCTCTTTCATCGTCCTCTACCTGATGGACGTCACCCTCAATATGGTTGTACTTTTCAGCCTCACCCTGGCCCTGGGAATGCTGGTGGACAACGCCATTGTAATCATAGAAAACTGCTATCGATTTATGGAACAGGGTGCCAGTCGCAAAGAGGCAGTCATGAAGGCGACATCGGAGGTTGCCTATCCGGTAATAGGCTCAACACTCACCACCCTCGCCGCCTTTTCACCCATGCTGTTCTGGCCTGGGATCATGGGTGAATTCATGCGATTTCTCCCCTTGACCCTCATTGTCACCCTCTCATCCAGTCTCTTTGTCGCCTTGGTAATTAATCCGGCCATAGCCTCTCTCTTCATGCGGGTTAAAAATAGATCGAAAAATGACGAAAACCATCCTGTAACCACTGAAAATAATATTGAAAGACCTATTGAAATCAAAGGTTTTTTGCTGACCAGATACACGCGCCTCCTCGGCGGTGCCCTCAATAAACCCTACACCGTTATCGGTATCGGTTTCTGCCTTCTTATTCTCATGTTCCAGGGCTGGCTCCTCATCGTCGGCCTGGAAAAACCGATCGAGTTTTTTCCAGACATTGACCCAAAGGGTATCTATGTCAATATTGATACGCCAGAGGGGGCCGATATCAGCTATATAGACAAGATCATACAACGCATCGAACGGGCGGTGGGCGGAGTAGACCCCCCCAGCCTGGACAGTGATGCAAAACAGCCGAATATTTCCCCGGTTCAAGCCCTTAGCCCCAAGGAACATCGCAAGCCCGATGGCGAGACCTACTACGGCCCCAGTGATCTGGCAAATATTGAAAATATCTATATTAAGGGTACGGTCATCACCGGTGGCGGTTCTTCTTTTCATGCCAATACAGCCAATCATGTCGCCGTTAGATTCATAGATCTTGAGGACCGAACACGTTCAACCCATGAAAGTGTCACCGATATCCGTGAACGGGTAAAAAACATCGCCGGGGGCATAATTACCATCGGCATGGAAAAGGAAGGACCACCCACCGGACCTCCCATCAACATTGAGATTGCTGGTACCAACTTCAATATCCTCGGTGAAATTGCCAAAAAAGTAAAAAATATCCTCAACCGCCTGCCCCATGTTGAAGATGTACGAGATGATTTCGTAGTGGGAATACCCTCCGTACAAATTCTTGTCGACCGACAAAAGGCGGCTCTTTTCGGACTCAACACCAACATGATCGGATTTGCCTTAAAAAGTGCATACAACGGTCTGGAAGTCTCCTCCTTTAGAGAAGGTGATGATGACTATGACATAACCGTTCAGCTCACCGAGCCGGACAGGGAGGTTGTGGACATCCTCCACGAACTGATGCTGCCGACGCCATCCGGACAACTGGTACCGCTTTCGACCATTGCCACGGTCAACTTTGCCGGTTCAATAGGCAGTATCAACCGCATCAACAGTGAAAGGGTGGTTACGGTCAAAGCAAATGTTGATGAGACGAAGGCAACAGTACCCCTTATGCGTAAAGAGGCGGAAAAATTTCTAAAGGATTTCCCATTGCCCCCCGGCTATAAAATGACATTTACCGGAGAACAGGAGTCACAACAAGAATCACAAGACTTTCTCTCCATGGCCTTCCTGGTTGCCCTCCTCCTGATTTTTTTGATTCTCGTCTCCATGTTCAATTCAATCAGCCAACCGTTTATTATTATGACTTCCGTCGTTTTATCCCTCGGTGGTGCTTTTCTCGGCCTGGCCCTCTTTGCATCACCTTTCGGCATTATTATGACAGGCGTTGGCGTTATTTCACTGGCCGGGGTGGTTGTTAACAACGCAATTGTCCTAATTGATTACACCAACCGCCTTCAACAAAGCGGCATGTCTTTAAAGGATGCCGTTATTGCCGGAGGCGCTACCCGTCTGCGACCGGTTATCCTCACCGCGATTACCACCATTCTCGGTCTGATACCGATGATCACCGGTATCTCTTTCGACTTTCACCATATCGCAATTTCCTGGGTGAGCGAATCGAGCCAGTGGTGGCAATCCATGGCAATAGTGGTTGTTTTTGGTTTAATTGTCGCAACCTTTCTCACACTTATATTGGTACCGACCCTTTACTACCTCTTTGAGAAAATTTCCGGGTCCAGTGACAGATTTTTTTCTCAAATCAAAAAACTCTACTGGAAACCATATCCGTTTCTGGCAGGACAACACTTGCAAAAGGAAAAGTAATGCGCCATAACGCTTTAATACTTATAGGATTATTTCTTCTGGGATCATTCTCTCCACTTTTTGCTAAAGAGGAGACAGGTGGGGAATCATTACCCCTGAAGGAGGCGGTACAACAGGCCCTGGCCAATAATCTAAATCTTACCCTCCTCCGGCAGGATGTAACTGCGGCCCAGGGTGCAATACTTTCCGAAAAAGGGCGATTTGATGCTCTACTCGCAGCTGGCGCCAGCCGCCAAAGTCGGGAATTAACACCGCTGGCTGCAGGTGGTGCAAAACAGGAGGATACAGGTCTTTGGGAATTAAAACTGACCAAACCTTTTTCCACTGGTACCGTTGTCAGCCTGGGCTGGAATAATAATTTTTACGACAGTGATATAGGAGGATTGCTCTTTAACCCCTCCTACCAGACCGGTTTTTCCCTTGAAATTAGACAACCGCTCCTTAAAGGTTTTGGCAGGGAAGTGCAGAATTTGGGCCTTACGGCCGCCCGTAAAAAAGCTGAAGCCCTCACTTTTAAAGTAAATAGCCAGGCCGCAAATCTCGCAGCCAATGTAAAACGAGCATACTGGAGCCTGGTCTTTGCCTGGCAGGATATCGGAGTCCGAAAGCTGTCTCTAACCCTGGCCAAAAAACTTCTTGCCGAAACAGAGGCCAAGATCAAGGCGGGAAAACTGGCCCAAGTCGAAAGATACCAGCCGCAATCCGAAGTGGCCAGACGTGAAGAACGACTTATCTCCGCCGAACGCGCCATCGGAACCGCCGAAGATGAGCTCAAACTTCTACTGAACAACGAGCAATGGCTCACCACTTTCAAACCAACAGACAGGCCGACGACAAAAGCTGTAACACTTAATTCTCAAAAAATTTTAACAAACGCCCTACAAAACAGACCCGATATTAAAGCGGCTGACCTCTCTGTGCAAATCGCGGAACTTGAGAAAAGAAGAGCAAAAGACAACAGTCTGCCCGACCTTTCCCTGCAGGGTAAGATAGGCAGCAGCAGCAGTAACGGGACATACGGCAATGCTGTTGACGACAGCATCTCCGACCCCGACAACAGCTGGCAAATCGGTATCACTTTTTCCATGCCCATTGCCAATTCCGTGGCCAGGGGATATTCAAGGCAGGCGGAAGCCAGGTACAATATGGCCAAAACCAGCGCCAAACTCCTCCGCCAACAGGTACGCAAAACAGTTCGAGCCACTATCCGAGATATTAAGCTGGCCGTAAAATCCCTTGAAGCCACTCGCAAAACCAGCCTGGCAACAAAAAAAAGGCTCGAAGCGGAACAGGCAAAATTTCAATCAGGTCGAGCCACGACCCTCGATGTATTGATAGCTCAAGATGCCTACTCCCGAGCCCTGAGTCAGGAAAATTTCACCGCCGTCTCCTATGCCAACAGCTTGGCTGAACTTGATCGCATCCAGGGGCTGGTAACATATTCTTCTTCACGATAATATACAAACGACCGAAAAGGTCGGAACAGTACTTTACATATCATTTTGCTACTAAGTCATTAACATTGATTAGAAACTATCAATTCGCCTTCCCTTGATCACATAATTATCAATGGCCTGACAACAGTTTTTTACCCTCTTGACCATGGCCAGGATCTCCAAAAATGCAGGGTCATCAGACCCCAGTTCATCTTCGGCTTTTTCAAGCAGATGAAACCCCTTCTGCATATATCCCTCCATTTCCGCGAGAATTTTCTTTCGTTTATGGTGCTGTTCCTTTTCCCGCGCTATAAGGGGTAGAATTCTTTCAATGGAAAACTCCACCAGGGCATCTCTCGGCGTATTATACTGCACGGAAACGGTTTCCAGGTTATCCAGACTCCTCCTCGATACCACATATGTCTTTACCACCCTTTGTACTGAATTATCAAATTCATCGAATTCACGGGCAATAGTTTTTAACGCGCCGGTGTCATCTATAAGATGATCAAAGAGTGATTTCTGCTTAATTCCAAGCTGATTTGCAAGTATCGACAGGGCATCTATACTTCTTTGCGACAATCTGAACGTTGTCCTTACCGATTGCCTGCCCCGCAATATTGCCGTGGATTCTTTAGAAAAATCTAAACTTATTGAGCTGCTATTTATTGTTTCCATAAAGGCACCCTATTCTTTACATGTTAGCTGATATTACTTTTTATATTTTTTGCATAAAGTAATATTTATTTTATTGACATTATCTTTTTGATTATTACCTTTCTGGATAAGAAGATAAACAAAAAAATTACCTCTTTCCATTAATGAGCAAATTCAGGACCGAAAAGGTAAGAAAAACAAATCAAACGTAACAAAAAAGGAGAATATTATGAATCTCGTACATTACAATCCACAGAGCAAGAGCCAATATGATACCCCCGCTGTCCCACGTCTTTTCGGCACATTTTTTGATGATTTTTTCACGCCTTTTGCCAGCAACGGGTCGATGGTGGGCTTTGACGCCAATAGCCTCAAAGTGGACATTTACGAAAAAGATGACAACATCATGATCGACGCTGAACTTCCCGGCGTAAAAAAGGAAGATATTTCCGTGGATGTAAAGGGCAAACTCCTCACCCTGAGCGGCGAAAGCAAAAGCGACAACGAGATACAGGAAGAGAACTGTTACAGAAGGGAGAGAAGATATGGTCGGGTCGAACGTTCTTTTAATCTCCCGTTTGAAGTCGACAGCGACGCGGTACAGGCAACATATACAGACGGGATTCTCAAACTGACTATCCCGAAGCCTGTTGAGCAGAGCACCAAAAAGATAGCAATTAACTGATCCCAATAAAAAGGGACATCTCAATGCATTCCTCAATGCTTAACGGATGGCGACACCCGGTCGCCATCCGTTTTTTTTCCCGATCATCACTTAATACTATTATCTAGTGTCTGTCCATGGATGAGCAATTTTACACTAAATCGAGGCGCTTGATAAATTTAACCACAGGCATATACGTGATATCTCGATGTCTCTACCTCGCTTTATCGGAGGATTAAATTTTAAAATCAACGAAGAGTTAGGGGAAAATGGCCATTTAGGAACAGACACTAACAAAAAAATAAAAATGATGGCAATGTTTAGGCAACAACACTACGTTTACATCAACACCCGAATTTTGAAATTAATGGGTCAGTCAGTGTCTCAAACATCAATGACTCACTGACATACAATATAGTGCAATACCATCGATAACCAAGCATACTCACCGGATATGCAAAAACCCCAGATCCGTTCATCTCAAAAAACAAACGCTCTGGATATGGCTGTTTTTCTCAATTTTCCAAAGAGGCTTATAAATGGTCGTCGATATCTATTTTCTACATGGCTATGAATCGTCCGGAAACGGCAACAAGGGGCGGTTTTTCAAACAACACTTTCCACAGGTAATTTGTCCTGACTTCCATGGATCATTACAGAAGAGATTGGAAAAATTAGAAAATATTTGTAAACACCAGCAACACTTAATATTCATCGGCTCAAGCTTCGGCGGTCTGATGGCAACCCACTATAGCCTCAACCATCCGCAAAAAATAAGCCATCTCATCCTGTTGGCGCCGGCCCTGAATTTTGAAAACTATAAACCACCCCACCGGAAACTGGTTATTCCCACCACCCTTATCATCGGTAAACGGGACACCATAACCCCCATGGAAACTGTTATCCCACTGGCAAAAACCACCTTCAAAAACCTGGCTATCCACACCGTGGACGATGATCATATACTGCATAACACATTTCAAGAACTTGACTGGCAAACATTTTTAAGCACATAACATTCCGACATGACTACATATCAACGGAAGGAGACTGGAAAAAAATCAGTTCAACAACAGGGAATCCATGGCCAATTCTTCACCCTGGGCTGAATAGAACTGCTCCAGCAGATCTTTGACGGTCAGGTTTTTCTTTTCATCACCACGGAGGTCAAGAAGAATCCGCCCCTGGTGCAGCATGATGAGTCTATTGCCAAAAGCGATGGCATGTTTCATATTATGGGTAATCATCAGGGTGGTCAGATTTTGACTATGCACTATCTCCCGTGTTAGGGCGAGAATCTGACTTGCTGTTTTAGGATCAAGTGCGGCTATATGTTCATCCAAAAGGAGTACCTGCGGTTTAATCATCGTTGCCATGAGCATGGTTAATGCCTGCCGCTGTCCACCGGACAACAGACCCACCCGGTCAAGCAGACGATCCTCAAGCCCAAGCCCCAACTGTTTCAACTCCACCCGAAACCGCTCCCGATCTCTGGCCTTAACCCCCCTGGAAAGTCCCCTGCGGCGGCCGCGCAAACCCGCCAGGGCCATATTCTGTTCAAGAGTTGCTGAAGGACAGGTACCGAGCAAAGGATCTTGAAAAACCCGAGAGATTAACCGAGCTCGTTTATATTCGGGCCAGCCTGTCACATCATGACTCGCTATGGCTATTCGCCCGGAATCAAGAAAAAAACCACCGGCGATACCGTTAAGAAGTGTTGATTTCCCGGCCCCGTTTGAACCAATGACCGTTATAAAATCACCCTCGTCGACACGCAAACTGATATTATCCAGGGCAAAGACCTCGTTAACGCTGCCCTTATGGAAATATTTAACTATCTTTTCTAATATAATCACCCTTCAACAAACCTCTTTTTAAGGTTAGGGGAGATGAGCGCGACAATAACAAGTATGGCGGTGATCAAATTCAAATCACTGGGGTTAAATCGAAAATTGCCGATTTCCGCGCCAAGGGCCAGGGCAATTGCCAAACGATATACCACCGAACCCAGCAAAGCGGCGGTAAAGGCACGGGCCATTGTTTTACAACCGAAAACCGTCTCACCAATAATCACCGAGGCAAGACCCGCAACAATGGTGCCGATACCCATCCCCACATCGGCGGCGCCCTGATTCTGGGCAACAAGCGCCCCGCTCAAAGCCACAAGTCCATTGGACAGACCAACACCAAGAATAATAATTGTATCGGTATTCACCCCAAGGCTGCGAATCATCTGGGGATTATCACCGGTGGCGAGAATCGCCTGGCCAAGCTCCGTTCCGAGGAACCAGATAATACCACTTAGAACAAACACGCCAAATAGGCTAAATACGAGCAAACCGGCATATTGGGCGGGGACTCCAAGCTCTGTAACCGCGTCAAAGACCGTATCCACACCTAGCAGCGCGACATTGGGACCCGACATGATACGAATATTTATCGAATAGAGGGCAATCATTGTCAGGATAGAGGCCAGCAAATGCAGGATTTTAAACTTGGTGTTTAAAAACGCGGTTACCATCCCCGCCAAGAACCCCCCAGCCATGGCGAAAAGGAGCGACACATAGGGATTA
>CAZQOD010000052.1:0-20849 GCA_964594945.1 uncultured Desulfopila sp. | reverse complement strand
ACTTAACGGGTTCATAACAGAAACAAGGTACTTACTTGCAGCTTGTCTGCGTTAGGTCCATCCGTAAATATACCGTTTCTGTACAGGCATTAACTTAAGGGTAAAATTGTGGTGCGGTTTCGGCCTTGTGTTTTAGACATGTATAGGGCTCGGTCGGCGGTATTGATAATATCATGTCGGGTTATGTTTGTTCGGTTCGGCGTAAAACAGGTGCCGCCGCTGCTGATGGTTATTTTTATCGGTTTTTCGTTGACCACGGTGGTCATGGACATCACAATACGTCGTAATCTTTCTGCAAAAACCTTGAGCCCGGATTCATTCGTCTCGGGCAGAATGATTGTGAATTCTTCGCCGCCGTACCTGGATATGATATCACTGGGTCGTACTGCCTTGGCGATGGATTGGGCCAGGTTTACCAGGACTTTATCGCCGGTCGGATGCCCAAAGGAGTCGTTGATTTTTTTAAAATAATCAATATCAAACATTATTAGGGAGAGGCTGTGGCTGTAGCGCCTGGCCCGTTCGGTCTCCCTGAGTAATGTCTCTTGAAAATATCTATGGTTAAAAAGGTTGGTTAGCCCATCATGGAAGGCGAGCTGCTTGAGACGATGATTGGCCCTTCGTAATTCATCGGTTAATTGCGCTGATTTTTTTTGGGATTCTTTCAGTTCAAGGACGAGTTGTTCGTAAGAAAGGTTAAGTTTACTGAGTTCGGCGTTTGCCGCCTGGAGCAGCTGGGAATAGGGCTTCATCTCTCCGGGATCCAACTCAAAAATTTGTAGTATATCAAGACTCCTGGGGACGACATCGTCAATAAGTTGTTTTGCCTGCTCGCTTGTAACATCAAAAAATTCCATTATTTTGATTTGGAATTTTCTGGCGTGTGTCGACCCTTCCGTACTGTTGTATACGGAGGAGAGAAGTTGTGACAGGTAGAGGATGGTAGCGGTCTCGCTGTATTCTTCGGGGGCGTATTCCGGTGCGTGGTGGTAGCGTATGGGTACGATAATAGCCGGGGGTAGTTCCCAGTTCGCCAGGAGGGTATAACCCAGTTGCTGATGGTCGAACATGTATTGATTTTGTTCCGCCGCCAATAACGAATCATCCCCTTCAAGCAGGGTGTCTTTTAGAGTTGTGGCGTATTCCTGCCCCTTGGTCATAAAAAGGGTCAGCATGCCGATATCCTGGAGGAGGGATGCAACGAAAATATCTTCGTTTTTCTTTTGGAGAATATTCGTAATCAATTCCGCCGCGACGGCAGTGGTTACGGATCGTTTCCAGAAATAGTTGTAATCAAAGGAGGAAGAATTGTCGCCGCGCAGATCGTTGGCAATGACAAAAGAGAGGGCTATGTTTTTTATAATATTGGTGCCGAGGATGGAAAGGGCCCTTGATATGTTGGTTACCTTCTGGGGCAGGGAATAGAACGCTGAATTTGCCAGCCTGAGCATTTTGCCCGTTAGGGCCGGGTCGGTGGAAATAATTTTTTCAAGATCAAGTAAGGATGACTCCTTATTTTGTACGGCATTGAGAATATGAACGGCAATTGCCGGTGGAGAAGGTAAATCGATTTGTTTGTTAATAAGCAGAGTAATATTTTCACCGGGCAATTGTTTAGTCATTGCATACCTTTATGGGGTGTGGTAACTGCGGTATATTATGAAAATTTATCCTTGTACTTAAATTTTGCAAAACTTAGGTTGTATGTAATCAATATTAGTTTTAAGAGTGTTTTTTTACAAGGGAATTGTTTTAAAATCGTTTTGCCTGGATAATAACGGTATCTTTCAAAATATCCGGGTGGCTAAAGCCGATATTACTGTTAAATTGTGGTTGAACAACGTTGTATTTATTGGTATCTGTGTGTGCAGCCGGAGGAGTGCCGGAGCGGCTGAACGGGACGGTCTCGAAAACCGTTGTGGGGGTGACTCCACCCAGGGTTCGAATCCCTGCTCCTCCGCCAGAATGTATGATCTCTTTCATCCATTGACTTATTTTTTCCCCTGACATATACTTTTACCTAAACCCTGTAATTGCCAGGTTTTCCACAGATGTGGGGTACTGATAATGGGCTTGTGGATTGTGTAATTTAGGTTTTAAATAAAATTATTAATTAGTTGTCGTTGGATATTTGTTTGGGAGGAGGTGTGGTGGCGGAAAAATTGTCATACGCAGAGCTTGAGAGAAAAGTGGCGCTGTTGGAGCGACGGCTTGAGCGGGCGGGAAGATTTGATAAAATCAACAAGGCCTTAACAAAGATAGCGTTTTCCGTGAGTTCCACTGAAAATCTCGATGAGCTTTTCCGGTCTATCCACCGTTCTTTGTCGGATATAATAGATACCACAAATTTTTTCATAGCACTTTATGACGAACTTCGCGATACCGTAACCTTTCCATACCATGTTGATATTACTGAGACAGATGGCCCGACTTTTGTCGGAATGAGTTCGGAGAATTCCCTGACAGTGAGGGTTATCAAGAGTCGCGCTCCCCTGCTTGTTACCAAAAATGAACTGATTCGCCAGCAGGTGGCCACCGGTGGTGAAATGTACCAGGGCGTTATTCCCGAGGTGTGGATGGGTACTCCTCTTATCACCCGGAAAACGATCATTGGTGCCATTGTCGTGCAGAGTTACAAGGATCCGACAATGTACGGGATGGAGGATGTGGAGATAATGGGTGCGGTGGCCGCCCAGGTGGCAATTGCCATAGAACGAAAACAGATTGAATATAAACTGCAGGGCAGTATTACCCGCTTTAAAAAATTAATTGAAGATGTTTTCGGTATTGCCATTCAAGGTTATGATGAAAACAGAAGGACCATCTTTTGGAATAAAGCCAGTGAGCAACTCTACGGTTATAGTGAAGAGGAGGCCCTGGGGCAAAGTCTTGAATCGTTGATTATTCCACCGTCCATCAAGGATGATGTGATCAATCTGCATCAAAAGTGGGTACATCAAGGCATACCAATTGCCGCCAGTGAGTTGATTTTACAGGATAAATATGGTGCCGATGTCCCGGTTTTCTCCTCCCACGTTATGCACGATACAGCCGACGGTAAGGAGATGTACTGTATAGATATTGATCTAAAACCGGTTAAACGTGCGGAAGAATCATTGCGGGTCGTCAATGCTCAGTTTGCCGCGGCAATGGATTCTCTGGATGCCATAGTCTATGTCGCCGATATGCATAATCACGAACTGTTGTTTATGAACAGTATGGCCAGGGATATGTCTGGTGCGGATGTGGGCGATATTTGCTGGCAGGTTTTTCAGTCGGAACAGGACGGACCCTGTTCGTTTTGCACCAATAAGCATCTGCTTGATGATCAGGGCAGGGCCAAGGCGCCCTTTGTCTGGGAAGTGCAAAATTCCAAGGATGGCGAGTGGTATCAATGTCGAGACAGGGCTATTCTCTGGCCCGACGGCAGGCTGGTCAGGCTCGAAATAGCTGTTAATATTACTTCCAGAAAGAAAATGGAGGAACAGCTGCTTGAAAGTGAGCAGAAACACAGGGTTATATTTGAGAGTTCTCCTCTGGGTATGGTCTACTGTAATGCGGACGGTTCCATAATTGACTGTAATGATAAATTTTTAAAGTTAATGGGGGTCAGCCGAAAGCAACTGGTCAACTTCAGTACCCTGAACCAGTTGTCCCGGTCGATGGCGACCGCGATAGAGAAAGCCCTTGCCGGAGAAAAATCCAGTTTCGAAGATAGATATACATCCGTCACCGGCAAGAAAACAAGTTATCTGCGTGTGATGATCAATCCTGTTTTGCCGGGGAGGAACCCGACCAGTATTATTGCAACCCTGGAGGATATAACGGAGAGAAAACGTATAGAAAATGAACGGGAAAAACTGGAATCGCAACTGCAACAAGCACAGAAGATTGAATCCATCGGTAGGTTGGCGGGTGGTGTCGCCCATGATTTTAATAATATGCTGGGGGTGATTCTCGGCCGTGCTGAATTAATTATGGATGATACGGACGAATCGTTTCCTTTTAAGGATGATATTTTCGAAATATATAAGGCCGCCAGGCGCTCAGCCGACCTGACCGGCCAACTTTTGGCCTTTGCCAGAAAACAGACGGTTATGCCGCAGGTTATTGATCTTAATGACAAGGTTTCTGATATTCTTTCCATGCTGAGGCGATTACTCGGTGAGACCATAGAATTATCGTGGCAGCCAGGTGAAAAGTTATGGCCGGTAAAAATTGATCCGGTGCAGATTGACCAAATATTGACCAATTTATGTATCAACGGCCGTGATGCGGTGGGTGGAAAGGGAAAGGTGTGTATTGTATTATCCAATGCCAGGGTGCGGTTGTTATGTGATTTTAAGTCGCGGGAGATCCAGTATGGCGATTTTGTACTTTTGTCGGTTAGCGACGATGGTATCGGCATGGATAAAGATGTGCTTGAATCTCTTTTTGAACCGTTTTTCACCACTAAAGGCGTGGGGCAGGGTACGGGGCTGGGGTTGGCCACCGTTTATGGCATTGTGCAACAGAATAAAGGTTTTGTTGATGTGAAAAGTCGTGTCGGTCGGGGAAGTACTTTTGAAGTGTATTTCCCTCGCTGTGTTCCTGAAAAACGGAGTACGTCCGGTCAGCATACTAAAACCGCCGGTTTGAATTATGAGAAGACAATTTTACTGGTGGAGGACGATCCGGCTATTTTAAAATTGACTAAAATTATGCTGGACCGTTTAGGCTACAATGTTGTTTCGGCGCATTCGGCCATGCAGGCCTTTCAAAAAGCCAGGGATTATAAAGGAATAATTGATGTTGTACTGACGGATGTTATTATGCCGGAAATGGATGGCCGTCGTCTTGCTCGAAAAATAACCGCTCTCTATCCGGATGTGCATAAGCTTTTTATGTCCGGCTATACGGATGAAGTAATTGCCAGTAGTGGTGTCCTGGAGGAGGGTGTACATTTCATCCAGAAACCTTTTACCAAAAACGAATTGTCCGAGAAACTCGGGCAGGTATTGTCCTGAGACCATAAACACCGTCGTCCGTTGACGGTATTTATGGTTTGTTGAAGGCGGCTATCGGTAATAAAGACTTGGGCTGCCCATGGTGAGAAGGGCCTTATGCAGGTTTCGTCTGAAATCCCTGCGATCCCATATGCCCTGGATATGCCCCCTTTTCAGAGCATTGCGTGCGGAGTGGTAATCGGGCGGGATAGCCGAACCGGTGGTCTCCCTGATTACCCTTGGCCCAGCAAAACCGACCCTGCTTGACCTGATGGCAAACTGGTACGGCGAGCAGCCGAGAAAAGAAGCCAGGGGGCCGGCGTAGGAGTTGTTATCATAGACAACAAGGTATAATCCCCCCGTATCAATATATTCCCGAACCGCCATGGTACACTTGGGCATCTGGGTAACACCCAGGGTACCCTCCTGGATGCGAATACCTCCGGTTGAATGGATATAGGCGAGAAATGGTCTTTTTTTTCGTTTTGCCAGATTGCAGGCCTGAACAAATTTCTCACCTTCCGCCGTGCCGACCGTGCCGTTACGGAAATCGGAATAGAGCATGGTTACTATGATCTGTATCCCGTTTATTTTTGCATGGAAAGTCATATTGCCGGATCTGCGTCCTGTCTTTTTTTTGGCTATCTGCAGACGCTCGCTGAAACCGGTATAGTTGAGCGGGTTGCCGGCGCTTATATCCATATTGAACTGGGATATGGAACCACTGTCGAAAATATTTTTCAGATACCATTGATGTTCCAGGGGAAAATGGTGGCCACATGTCTCGCATACCCCCGAAAACTCGCCATAAAGATCGGGGATCCAGAGATCTTTGCAGCCATGTTTTTCTGCGTTGGGGCAGGTTACGGTTCGGTCCCTGTTGGCAAGTGGACTTGTGTAGGTATCTGTTAATTCCAGTGGATCAACCCGGCGGGATTGCGTGTTCTGGCCGTTGCCCGTGTTTGAGTAGGTAATGAGTCGCTGGGGTTTCTCTTTTTTCTTTTTGGACCAGAGTTCTATAAACGCGTTTATCGGTTCGGTGATGCGCCTTAACATCACTGAACTTTCCCCGGAGACGTCGGTTATTACTTTTCGTACCTGGCGCTTATGGTTTTTCATAATATCGTAGCGCAGGGTGTAATAAATTTTTTCCGTCTTTACCTTGGTCAGTTTATAGATACTTTCTTCCGCCTCCGGAACCCCGGAAAAACCATTTCTGCCCATGGCCAGGTATTTTTTCGAACGCAGGTTAAGTAGGCGTTTAACCTCGTCTTTGTTGAGATCCCAGGTAACTTCCAGTTGCTGTTCCTCACTGGCAGGTTGATGTTTTTTCCGGCGGATTTCATAGGTGCGCAGGGCGCTGAAATTTTTTACGGACAGAACGACCTTATCCGTTGCCCGCAGCATCTCGGCCCGGAGTTTGGCGAAAAAGACAAAATCATCCCTCCTTGCCCCGAGCGGCGGTTCGTAGATAATTCGATCGATGGTGCCGTTTTTCAGGTTGTCTTTTGCCGTCAGTTTGAGGCGATCAGCACAGACTTCAATTAACTCTTTCGGAACCTTGCGGCCCTCTCGTATCTTGCCCTCAATGGCCGCGGCACCCTCGGGGGATATAACGGAATAATAGCCGTGGGAGGCCATTATTCTGTAGTCGGAGAGACCGATGGCCTCGGCTCCTCCGGAACCACCTTCCGATATCATGGAAATCATCGGTACCCGAAGTTTTGTCATAGCGTAGATATTTCTGGCAATCTGCTGCGCTGCGCCGGCGCCCTCTTCAATTGGGTAGGAACCGGGGGTGAAAATGTAGAAGTGGATGGGAATACCTTCCGTTTCAGCCACCTTCATATACCGCAGCGCTTTTTCATTGCCCTGGGGTTTACATGAGCCACCGTTCCTGAACTCTTCACCGTGGCCGGTTTCCTGGCCAATAACCATGACGGAGGCGGTATATGGTTTCTTTTTTATCCGCCGGGTTATGGTGGCCTTGGCGCAGATCATGGCGGGGTCGACATTGGCATCATCTTCGCCGCCCAATTCGGTGTAATCTTCATATACGTTTTCTAAAATATCTTTTAAAGAAAATCGCTGGCTGCTGCGTACGATTCTCACCCTTTCCATGGGGGTGAGGTGTTCTTCCGCCCGTTCTTCCAGAAAACTGATTGATTCGTTGAGCTTGCGGATTTCTGCAGTCAGCTGTTCTTCGGAAAGATCGTATATTTCCTGGCGGAGATGTTCGCAGGTTTCTTTAAAACCATCGAGATTTCCCCAGTTAGCGTAATCTTTGATCTGTAGGAGATAGCTGATGCGTTCTTCTATTTTAAGAAGTTGTTTAAGTAATTCTTTCATATTTAGAATGCCAGGAGGCGATCCAGGTTATTTTTAAGATAGTCGAGGTTGGTAATTATCGGTTCGTTATTTGCGTCGTTGCCGCGAATGACTGTTTCGTCAATGAAACGGGCGGCCTTTATCTTTGCATCGTCCATTGAATCGCCCCATATCAGTGCGAGTGCCAGGTTGGGGTCAAAGTCACTGGGAATGGTGTATGGTCTGTCTGTGGGTACGTGGGAATAGACGACAGACCAGGGATAATCGGGGAAATTGA
Source organism: uncultured Desulfopila sp. (assembly GCA_964594945.1). Lineage (GTDB taxonomy): Bacteria > Desulfobacterota > Desulfobulbia > Desulfobulbales > Desulfocapsaceae > Desulforhopalus_A. The sequence goes on along the minus strand of CAZQOD010000052.1, from coordinate 13,259 downwards.
ACTCGGTGATGGTGCCGATCCAGGGGGCAAAGTCGCGGCGACAGTTTTCGGCGACAATACGTAGTTCTATCGCAGCTCCTTTAAACTTAACCGCCCCCTGCCTGTAACCGATTTTTTCACCCAGGGCCAGGCGAATCTGTTCACGGACCAGGTTTGGTTGTTGGTTTTTAATATAACTGATCCTGGCGGAAACATCATTTTCCACCTGGATGCGGGTATTGACCTCAAGGAGATAGGGTTGACCTGATCTGGAGACAATCCACTCCCAGGTGCCGACGTTGTCGTATTTGACGTAATTTGCCAGTTTGAGCGAGTAGTTAACGATCTGGTTGAGAAGTTTTTTTTCGTTAAAATCATACTCGAAACAGGAATTATGGAATCCCGGCGCGGCCTCTACTCTTTTTTGTCTGCCGGTGGACTGAATGGTGCAGTTTCTTGAACCGAAATGAAGACGTTCACCATGTTTCGAACAGACCAGTTGGACTTCGAGGTGGTTGTAGTCGCGTAGACATTGCTCGATTAGAACACCACCATCACCGAATTGACGTTTGGCGTAGTTTTGCAGCTGTCTATACGTCCGGCGGAACTGTTCAATCTCAAAAACCTCCTCAATCCCCATACCTCCACCACCTGCGGCGGCTTTGACAAGGATTGACGGATTTTCTATATTGTTTTCCTGTTGATTGATCAGAAGGCCTGCGGCGATTTCTTCCGCTTCCATTTCGTTGTATATGGGTGCGTCGGTGCCGGGTATTGTGGGAATGCCGAGTTTATTGGCCACCCGTTTAGTGTTTATTTTATCCCCCAGGTCTTTGATGACTTTCCAGTTCGGGCCGATAAAAATCAGGGGCCGATCACGGACTGTCGCCCTCCTGGCAAAACGGAAATCTTCAGAGAAGAAACCATAACCAGGGTGAATGGCCGTGCAACCAGTGTAATCGGCAATTGCGAAAATATCATTGGGATCGCCGTAGCTGGTAACTCGCCACGCATTTTGTTCCGGACCGCTGGTAATATTAAGCCGAACGTGTTCCGAATCCTTATCGGCGTCGGTATAAATGACTATGTATTCCAGATCAAGATCCTTGCAGGCGTTCATGATCCGTATGGCAATTTCGCCTCGATTGGCTATGAGAACTTTTCCTTCCAAACTGTTCCTCGCATAGTAAAGACCTGAAAAATGGTCAAATAATTGTAATGATGTTGTAAAAATACTCTTTTGTCCCATATTGCAAAACGACGCTACTATAGTCATGGTCATGCAATTAGAAAAGAAAAATAATACCCATATTTTGTACGCAGAATTTGAGAAGATATATTTTATACTGTTAAATTAATATGTTGTTTGTCGATTGTAAAACAGTGTTTTTTATAATTCGTTTGAACAATCTTTTCTTATATTCTGCGTCTTTTGGGATCGATAATACCATTTTATACCACAAGGGCATAAGTTTCGTAAGAGCTGATGGCGTTACTTGCGTAGCTCCACAGCTCAACTCAGCTTTATATGAAAACATCATACTATCTTGATATTTACCTGTGGTAAATAGGATATGTTGCGGAAAACTGGCCGTAACGGGATTGATTTTTCTGTGTGTGGTGTTAAAGTCTACGGAATTATACGCAATTGGTCAATTAAAGTGGCTCCAATCATGGGGCGCTGTTTTGTTGGGCCATTCTTTTAATTTATATAATGAATAAAACAGGTAGCTTAAGCGGAAGTGACAACAGCAGAAACGGTGGGTCGGAAGAGGGTATTCTGAAGCGCTTGATGTCGTTTTTGAATTTTAATAAGCCGGGCACAAAAAAAGAGCTGGACCATGATATTCAGGAGCTTCTTGAAGAGGGTGAGGAGCATGGCTTAATATCTTCCCTCGAAGAGAAGATGATCAACTCTATTCTTGAGTTTAGAGAAACGTATGCATCGGAGATAATGACCCCGGTGGCCGAGGTTGTCTCCTTTGACGAGGCATCTCCCCTTGCCGAATTGATTGAAATTGTTATCGATAGCGGTTTTACCCGTATTCCTGTTTATCGCGATAATCCTGATCATATCATAGGGGCTATCCACGCCAAGGATTTGATCAAACTCTGCAGCCGTCCCCAGGTTGAACCGGTTAACTGGGATTGTTATCTTCGCCCCGTTTACTTTATCTCGGAAACAAAGCCCATTGTCGATCTGCTGCGGGAATTTCAAAAACGTAAAGGTCATATGGCCATGGTAACCGATGAATTCGGGGCCATTCGCGGCCTGGTGACCCTGGAAGATATTCTTGAAGAGATTGTCGGTGAAATAGACGATGAATATGATGAAGATGAAAAGGCTGTTGAGGTTGTTAGCGACCGGGTTATCCGGGTTCACGGCAGGGTTGATACTGAAATCATAGAAGATTACTTTAATGTTGCCCTGCCTGAAGGCCCGTATGAATCTGTTGGTGGATTGGTGATTCATGCCCTGGGAAGGCTTGCGGTTGTCGGTGATGTCGTGGATTTGGGTGATATCCGTTTTGAGGTAAAGTCGGCCAGCGAGCGTTTTATTAAACTTGTTGAGATCACAAGACTTGTAGAGGGAGAATAGGTCGGTAGTGATAGCTTTTAAAAAAAAAATAATATTGCTGCCGTTATCCTCCTCTTTTCTTCTCTGGTGTTCTTTTCCGGGGGGCGGCGGGCTATGGCCCCTGTTGTTTATTGCTCTTGTTCCCCTTCTTCACACGGTGCGGCGGGGAAGTGTTAAGGATGCGGTTCTGGCCGGTTTTTTATGTGGATTTCTCCATTTTATAGTCCTGCTCTACTGGATTATTATCGTTCTGGGTAAATATGGTGGTCTGCCCTGGTTTATCTCCCTGCTCGCCTTGCTGGCCCTGGCTTTGTACATGACTTTTTATCTGCTGCTGTTTGTTGTTGCGGCGAAATATATTATTCCATCTTTTTCGGCGGGTTGGGTTGTCTGGCTCCTGCCTACCCTCTGGGTGGGGCTTGACTGGTTACGCGGGATACTGTTTACCGGCCTGCCGTGGATGGATCTCGGTTACGCGTTTTACCGGGTACCCCTGTTGATTCAGATAGCCGATCTTGTCGGTCACCACGGTCTAACTTTTCTGGCTGTTTTTTTTAATGTGTTTGTACTGCTCTTGTGCAGTGGGAATAAAAAAAATGGTTCCCGGTCCATATTGTTGATTTCCGCCCTTGTCCTCTTCACCGGCATCGGTTTGTATTCAACGTTGCGGCTTCGGAATCTGGACAAAAAGATGGCCGGTGCACAACATGTAGTTGTTGGTATTGTCCAGGGAAATATTGAGCAGGACAGGAAGTGGTCACCTGCGCAAAAAAAGGCCACGGTTACCGAATATCTCGCCGCTACGGAGTCACTGTCCGCGCAGAAAAAACCGGATTTTGTGGTCTGGCCGGAGACCGCCCTTCCCTTTTTCCCACCTGTCAGCCCATATATGTTTGCCTTGAGGCAGGGGCTAAAAAAAGAAAATATTGCTCTGTTAACGGGGGCGCCGTGGTATGAAATTATCGGCGGGAAAAACAGAAAGATACGCTCTTACAACAGTGCCCTGCTCCTACGTCCGGATGGTCGTCTGGCCGGAAAATATTATAAAAACCATCTGGTCCCCTTTGGGGAATATGTTCCTTTAAAACGATTTTTATCGTTTTTGGGGCCGTTGGTTGAGTCGGTGGGTGATTTCAGCCCCGGCAGGGTCGAGACGCCTCTTGTCTGGGAAGATGCCAAAATAGGTGTCTTAATCTGTTTTGAATCGGTGTTCCCCGAACTAACCCGCAGCTGGGTTAAAGCTGGTGCCAATATTCTTGTTAATTTGACCAATGATGCATGGTATGGTAAGTCGAGTGCCCCGTACCAGAGTCTGGCCATGGCTGTGTTCAGGGCGGTCGAATCCCGGCGTAGTCTTGTCCGTTCCGCCAATACGGGTATTTCGGTTTTTGTGGATCCCTCCGGGCGAATTTTTGCCCGGTCCAGGCTTTTTACGGTCTGGTCAAAGGCGCGGGAAATGGTATTGTCCGGGGAAGTGACCTTTTGGGTGCAATACGGTTACCTATTTGGGCCGATCTGTTTTTTTATCGGAATATTGGCCGGTTGTTTGGCTATTTTTCGAGGCGGTGGGAGAAGACTTGCGCTGAAATTGTAGAGAGGGTATAAGTTTCGGTGGCTTGGATTATGGTTCATATTGGCCTTTAGATTTTTTCCCCATCTGAAGCTGTATGGACAGGCACTAGATAATAATTATTGGATAGGATAGTGGTTTATGGAAACGGGTGCGGCGGTATCAAAACAGAAGATAAGTGATTTAAAAACCAGGTTATCTGCCCTAAAGGAGCATCTTTGACTTAGCCGGGAAAAAGGAGCGACTCGCGGAACTGGAGCGTAGGACCCTTGCGCCCGGTTTTTGGAATGATGCGGAGGTGGCGCAGAGAATCCAAAAAGAACATGGCCGACTCCAGGAAATTATAAAAGATTGGGAAAATAAATGGGATGATCTCACGGAGACTGAAGAGTTTCTAGAGATGGTTATTGAAGAAAGAGACCCCGATTTAGAAGAGGAGATAGCTGAAAAGATTGTTACCATGGAAAGTAGTCTTGCCGTGGCGGAACTGGAGTGTATGTTTTCCGGTGAACATGATAGCAGCAACGCCATAATGGCCATTCATGCGGGTGCCGGTGGAACGGAGGCCCAGGACTGGGTCGAGATATTGATGCGCATGTATCTGCGCTGGGCGGAAGTCCGGGGCTTAAAAACGGATATCCTCGATTACCTGGCGGGCGATGAAGCTGGGACAAAGAGTGTGACCATCATGTTCAAGGGTAAATATGCCTACGGTTACCTGCGTTCCGAATTGGGTATTCATCGCCTGGTACGGATATCTCCCTTTGATGCCAGTGGTCGTCGTCATACCTCGTTTGCGTCGGTTATGGTTATGCCGGAACTCGACGATTCCATCAAGGTTGATATCGATGATAAGGATTTACGTATTGATACCTATAGGTCAAGCGGCGCCGGAGGGCAGCATGTCAACAAGACCGATTCGGCAATACGTATTACCCACCTGCCCTCTGGAATAGTGGTGCAGTGTCAGAATGAGCGGAGTCAGCATCGCAATAAGGAGACGGCCATGAAGATGCTGGCCGCGCAACTCTACGAACAGGAAAAACAGAAACAGGCGGAACAGCACGAGGGATTGTCCGGGGATAAGAAGGGTATTTCATGGGGCAGTCAGATCCGTTCATATGTTCTTCAGCCCTACAGGCTTATAAAGGATCACCGCACTGAACATGAGACGGGCAATGTTGACGCAGTGCTGGACGGTGATCTGGATCCTTTTATCAAGGCCTTTCTCTTGTGGGGTAAAGGGTAAATATTGCGCTTTGCACAACGGAACAGGCGGGGAGCGGTATCGCTCCCCGCCTGTTTTTATTTGGAGAGAATTTCTGCAAGCGGGGTGTATTCCAGGTCGAATGCCTGGGCGACCGCTCCGTAGGTGATTTTGCCGTCGATGACGTTTATACCCAATGCGATCTCTTCGTTTTCCAAGCTTGCCCGCTTCCAGCCCTTGTCGGCAATGGCCAGGGCGTATGGGAGGGTGGCGTTTGTCAGTGCCAGGGTTGATGTTTTGGCAACGGCACCCGGCATATTGGCGACACAATAGTGAACCACCCCGTCCATGGTGAAGACGGGATCGTCGTGGGTGGTGGCCTTAGATGTTTCAAAGCAACCTCCCTGGTCAATGGCGACGTCGACCATAACCGCACCGTTCTGCATGATTTTCAGCATATCCCTGGTGACAAGTTTTGGGGCTTTTGCCCCCGGGATAAGTACCGCACCCACGACAAGATCAGCTTTTTTCAGCAGTTCTTTGAGCTTTGGTACACTGGACATGATGGGGAAACAGTTGGCGGGCATAACTTCACGCAGATAACGTAAACGATCCAGATTGGTATCCAGCAGATAAACTTTGCCCCCCAGGCCGCAGGCCATGAAAGCTGCGTTGATACCGACAATCCCGCCGCCAATTACGACCACTATGCCGGGTTCCACACCGGGGACGCCGCCGAGCAGGATGCCCCGTCCCCCTTTGGTCATCTGCAGATAGTTGGCGCCGACCTGGGTTGCCATTCTGCCGGCCACTTCGCTCATCGGGATAAGCAGGGGCAGGGAGCCGTCTTTTTTCTGAATGGTTTCGTAGGCAATGTTAACGGATTCAGCCTTGATAAGCGCCCTGGTGAGACGTTCTTCTGCGGCGAGATGGAGGTAGGTAAAGATAATCTGCCCCTTGCGGATCATGTTATATTCCCGGGGCTGAGGTTCCTTGACGTGCATTACCATATCGGCACGGTCAAAGATCTCTTTTGGGGTGTCGATGATGGTGGCGCCCGCCTTCGCGTACTCTTCGTCGCTAAAGCCACTGCCTTTGCCCGCATCTTTTTCGACGAGGAGTTGGTGGTTGTTGTGGACCATGACTTCCACACCCTCCGGGGTCATGCATACTCGATTTTCCGCAATCTTAATTTCTTTTAAAATCCCGACAATCATGATGAATTCTCCTACATTCGTTAAAGGAAGTTTTTCCTCCCCACATATCCCGCAAGGAGGAGAAAAGAGCGGGGTATATGGAAAGGAAAAACGGTAGCTTGCCCGGTGCCCACTGGTAATCTTGGTTAAAGGATGTAAGGTACATTGAGATTGTATCCCTTAAAAACGATAAAACTCTCCACAGTCTGGACATCGACCACCTCGGCTACCTGCTGGGTTATGAATTCGAGCAGGGTGTAATCCTGGGCTAGAAGGACCTGGAGGATGATATCGTATCTTCCCGTGACAATGGCCGCTGAAATTACCCCTTTTAGTTTACTGAATTCTTCAGCCTTATTTTGTAATTCCATACTCTTGAGTTTAATTCCTAGGTAGAGCAGACTGTGGCCCGGAAGTGCATCGACCTGGACGTTGCCGGAAAAATTCAGAATACCTTCGTTTAATAATTTGTTGACCCTGCTCCTGATGGTGTTTTCCGTCAGCGACAGATCCTTTGCTATTATTTTAAATGATTTACGCCCATCCTTAAGGTGTTTTAATATTTGGATATTTGTTTCGTCTACAATCATTTGCCGTCCCTGGACATGTTGCCGATGATAAGGGGGAGTGTGTTTAGAAAACATAAATTATGTAACTAAAAATTTATGAAAATGTCAAATATAATGACAAAAATTTATATTTTACGCAATGTTGCTTGTTGGGTATGTGTGCGGGGGGGAGGCGGGGACGAATTTTATGATATGGGTTAAGTTGTAATGGTTATAAGCCGTTTGTGGATTTTTTGTAATCGCTGCCTGTAATCTATAAAACACGGCTCGTCCTGATAGGGTGCGAGAAAGTCCCCCTGATAGAGGGTAATTGCCCGTCGGCATTTGCTGGTTGTCTCGCCGTGATTACGTTTGGTCGACTCGATTGCCGCATTGGCCATACGTTCAAACTGCCAGCAGTCGACCCAGCACAGGGAGGGGTTGAGGGAGAGGTAGACGGGTGTCTGGATAATAATATTTTGTATACCGAGGAGCTGTTTTAGTCGATGCAGCGTCACTTTTAACGCGGTGGCCTGAAAATCACCTTCACTGTCTGGCCAGAAAATATTGGCGAGTTGTGTCTTTCCCACCTGCCTGCCCCCCAGGGCAATAAGTGCTTGTAATAACATGACCGGCTTATTTTTGGATTGTGACGGTTGCAGTGTTTCCCCGTTTCGGACAATGGAAAAGCGTCCCAGGGTATATATTTTCAGCGGCCAGGGCCAGTTGGCTAAATGTACGGGTGGGGGAGATGGGGTCAGGTTTTTTTCTCTGATAAAACGACAGACAAAGTCAGGTTCTATGTCGTTTTCAAGGGCGATAACGGATAGAGCCTGCGTCATTTTCGGTAGAAAAAAGAAAAAATTCAGATAATTATGGTGTTTGGCCAGTTGGAATCCCAGGTTAAGATGTTGGATGGTTTGCCGGCGGTCCCTTTTTTTATGATACATGTAGGCAATACACAGATGGGCCTGGCAGGTTAGCCAAGGGTTACCGGGGGAGGATGAAAGGGTAAAAACCTTGTCAAAACGGATAACTGCTTTGTCGTAATTACTCTGAAAGAGGGCCACCAGAGCCGAACCGAACCAACACCAGGTTTCATAGGACACCATGCCGATGGAGAGGGCCATTTCTAAGGCTGATTGTTGATGGTGATCGGCTGTAACCAGGTCGTCGTCGAGTAGTGCCTGTATTGTTTTGATAACATGATAATAGCTCCGCTCAAGGAGCCTGGTCTTATCAATATTTTTTTCCACCGTGCGGAGATATTTTTTCGCCTGTTTTCGTTTTCCGCTGTTTAAACAGGAGCCGGCGCCAAGAACGAGGAAATGTAATTCCCAGACACGGATACCGGTTGTATTGATCAGTTGCAGCCCTTCGTCGATTACCCGACAACAATTCCTGTTATCACCCATGATGAAAAAATACTGTGTTTCCACGGCTTTTAAAGCTGATAAAAGGAGTTTAGAGCGAATTTTTTCCTGTTGCATGCATATACGGTCCAGTGCCGCTTTCGCCTCCGGGAATTGTCCTGTCCACAGATAGTGGATGATAAGGACCGGATCCGGGTTGTCGTGTTCTATTACCAGTTTTAACCAGTATTTCAGGTCAGGATGGGCGGGGCGACGGAGGACCATTGCCCTGAATATCGAGTCGGAGATGCTCTTGTTTTCATAGGAACCGTCACTGGTGTATGTCCGAGCATCTAATTGCTGATTGAGAAAATCAAGCCATGGATCAAGGGCCGAGAGGTCGGAAAGATAACTGACAATGGAGGTGATTAACGAGGAGCAGGCGAGAAGGGCCCCCCTGGTATTTTGTTGCTCTTGAAAAAGAACAAAACTCTTTTTTATTAATTTAGCGGCTTCTGGCGGATTAAATGCCGTTGTAGCGTTGCCAAAGAAAAACAGGAGCCAGGGGTTTTTGTCGACAATGTGTGAAGGAAGATTCTGCTGCCAGTGGAGGAGGGTTTTAAAACGGCCCTGTTGTAAAATGGCTGCACCGTTTGCCTGGATGAGTTCCGTACTTTGTGGCCAGTCCCCGGCGTGGATAAGCAGTTCGACTGCGTCTCCCACGCGGTTTTTGGATACCAGAATTGCTGCGGCCCGCCTGTAAAAGGAGTTGAGTTCGTCAGGAGGAAGCATATCCGCCTTATTGCAAAGAAACTCTTTAAACAGGGGGTGAAACTGGAACAGGGTTCCGTGTTTATCGAGGGCGTAAGTGAAAAAATTTTGTTTGCTCAGTCTCGAGAAATATTCCTTGCTTGAAAAATTGCTACATAGTTGGTCGATTATGTCTGGCTGGATATCCGGTAATAACGCGGCTTCTATCAGTATCTTCTTCTCCTCGTCGGCTAGTTTGGCGAAAACCACACCGGTAAAATAATCAAAAAGTTCTTGGTGATCTAGTTTCAGCCCCCTGTTTTGGGAACAGATTGTTTCGCTATGTTCTGTTAATAACAGGGTTAATCCAGCCGCCCAGCCGGCTGTGGTTTGTTGCAGATAATCGATGCGGTTCGCGTCTTCGGCCCGGATGCCGTGTTGGGTTGCGATCTTTGTTATTTCCCTCCGGTTGAAGCGTAAATCTTTTTCGCTGAGAATATTGAGGATACCATCCGCTTTTACCTTGGCAAAGGCAGGTGGCGGTGGTTGGCGGCTGATGATAATTATTTTGCAATCAAGGGGTAGTTCTTGGAGGCAGATTACGATGAGTTCCAGTATCGGTGAGTTTTCCGAGAGTTCATGAAAATTATCAAAAATCAGCAGCCAGCGTTGTTGCAGTTGCTTGAAAAGATGGCGAAAAAATTTTCTTGCAAAAATGGGCAGGGCAAGCATATTTTCGAGGAGAAGTTCCGGTGGTGGCGGATCAAAAAAATGGTGTGTTGGAGATGAGGAGAATGATTGGCTAAAATAGGAAAAAAAGGTGGCCGGATCATTGTCAAGGGGGTCAAGTTCGTACCAGGCCACTGCCCTGGTACAGTTTACGGCTATATCGGAAATCAGTACCGTTTTTCCGGATCCCGGCGGACCAGTCACCCAGATATTACCATCTTTTAGCAATTTAAAGACCTGATCGTGCAGTCTTTGTCGCAGGCAGATCAGCTTACTCCGTCTGGGAATCTGTGTCTTGGCGGAGAGCGTGACTTCAGGGGATGGCGAGGGTGGTGGATTGTTTTGTTTTTCAGACCCCTTCATATTGTCAGACCTTTGATGTCTGTTGTGGTCGAGGACGAAAAGGCATTTTTTACGAAAAAGCCGTCTACTCAACAAAGCGTACCCTATTTGTAACCAAGCTTATGTTAAAAGTCCACTGATTGTTTACAGGTTGTATGATCACGATGACAAGGTGGCCAGGGAAAAATTTGTTTGGTCAGAGTATTGCGGTTGTTGCAGGAGCCAGAGACTGTTGTTAAAGGCGCTGTCTTTTTGGCTGTATTTTTGCTTAGTTGTAATAACGATCCCGTCGTGATACTTAAGTTGTGTTTGTAGAATAACCGGTACTGAAAAAACGTTAATTTGGTGTATTGCAGCCATGGGATAGATTGATATGAAAGTATATTTACTGAAATCGACAACAACACTGTCTTACCTGCTTGGAATCAGATGTTAGTGGCAGGGCTTGGTAAATTGTTACGGCTGCTGGTTGAAATTAAATAATTATTCCAGTAGAACCAGATTGACGGCTGACAGACACTGGAAGCTTGTCCGAATTGAAAAATTCCTGGATAACCTCTTTTAAGAAAAATACCTTGGGAGAACAGAGGCAATGGATAAAAGTTACCCGTATGAAAAATTAGGTCTTTTCTATCTTGGTCATGAACTTGATATGGAGACCGGAGAGCCTTCCGAACGACCTTTTTTGTATAAAAATAAAAACCTGACGACCCATGGGGTAATCATCGGTATGACGGGTAGTGGTAAGACGGGCCTTGGCGTTGGTCTCATTGAAGAGGCTGTTATGGATAATATTCCCTCGATTATCATTGATCCAAAAGGGGATATGGCAAATTTACTTCTTACTTTTCCCGATTGTTCGCCGGCTGATTTTGCACCCTGGGTAGATTCGACAGAGGCTGCAAAAAACGAAATGTCCGTTGAGGATTATGCGGCAAAGATGGCCAAGATGTGGAAGGACGGGCTCGCCTCCTGGGGCCAGGGAACTGAACGTATCGGTCAACTGAAAGGTAAGACCGATATGACCATTTATACCCCCGGCTCCAGTGCCGGGGTTTCGGTATCGGTATTGAGCAATTTCAGGGCACCGGCAGCGGAGGTGTTAAATGATACGGATACCCTGAACAGCCTGGTCAGTTCCACGACCACAAGTCTTCTTGCTCTTGTGGATGTGACCGGCGATCCCCTGCAGAGCCGTGAACATATTCTGCTCAGTTCACTTTTCCTGCATTATTGGCGTTTAGGGGAGGATCTCTCCCTGGAGAAGTTGATTGGTGTTATTGTTGATCCTCCGTTTGCGAAAATCGGTGTCTTCTCCCTGGACACCTTTTACCCCCAGGCCCAGAGAATGGGACTCGCCATGAACCTCAATAATATTCTGGCCAGTCCTTCTTTCAGTAGTTGGACCAAGGGTGAACCCCTGGATATCCAGAGGATTCTCTATAGTGAAGAGGGTAGTCCCCGCACCGCAATTTTTTCCATTGCCCATCTCAGTGAGGCGGAGCGGATGTTTTTTGTTACCATGTTACTGAATCAGTTTATTGGTTGGATGCGCAGGCAGCAGGGTTCTTCTTCGCTTAAGGCATTGATTTATATGGATGAAATTTTCGGTTATTTCCCTCCCATTGCCAATCCGCCGTCCAAGAAACCGATGATGCTCCTCTTAAAACAGGCCCGCGCCTTTGGCGTCGGTGTGGTACTGGCTACGCAAAATCCGGTGGATCTTGATTACAAAGGGTTATCCAATATCGGTACCTGGTTTGTGGGGCGGTTGCAGACCCGTCAGGATCAGGAAAAAGTGGTGGAGGGTATCGTTGGTGCAAGTGACGGTAAACTTGATATAAGCGGAGTGAGAAGATTGCTTGCGGATATGAAAGGCCGTCGCTTTCTCCTTAATTCTGTTCATTTGGACGAGCCGTTGTTGTTTGAGACGCGCTGGGTTATGTCCTACCTAAAAGGTCCTATTTCAAAAAACGATATTAAACGGTTGATGGCTTCGAAAAAAAATAATCTGCTGGAGAGGGAGGAGGGACGGAAAATTGCCGGGAAAAGTATATCTGCAAGTGCTGGCGATGGATTGTCGACTCAACCCCCTGTTGTTCCAGGGGCAATAACCCAATATTACCATATGCAAAATGTGGTGAACGATGAAATTTGTTTTGAACCCTGGCTTATGGCGGTGGCCTCGGTGCGATTTTTCAACGGGAAGAGGAATATCGATATCGTCCGGGAAATTAATCTTTGTCACTATCTTGACGAGAATTTTGGTGAGCCGGATTGGGAGAATGGCGAACCCGGAGATTACAGCCTCGATGATTGTCTGGCGGAACCGCCCCGGGGCAGTTTTTATTATCCCCTGCCGCCTGTTATTGCCAGGTTAAAAGATTTTAGAGGTTTTACAAAAAAATTTACCGACTACCTGTACCATAATAAGCGCCTTGAATTATTTCGGGTGAAGAATAGTTCTTTTGAGTCGGAGCCGGGTGAGAAGCTAGGTGATTTTAAAGTTCGTTTTAATGATTATCTCCGCGAACAAAAGGATGAGGTCGTTGAAAAGCTGCGTGAAAAATTTGAGGTAAAGCAGGATCGTCTTGAGAAAAAATTAAGCAGTGCCCTTGATCGTGTGGAGAAAGAAAAAGGTGATGTCAGGGCCAAGACCACCGACTCTATTATCTCCTTTGGCGTCGCCGTGGTTGGGGCGTTTTTCGGTAGAAAAGCCCTTTCCGTTTCCAATATCGGCAAGGCGGCCACCGGTATGCGCAGTGTCGGACGGGTGGCCAAGGAAAAGGCGGATGTTAATCGGGCTGAAGAAAAAGTTGTTGAGGCCCAGGCGGCTCTGGAAGCGCTGGCTGTTGAAATGGAAGAGAAAATTGTCGATGTCTCGGAGAAATTTATTGTCGATAATTACACCATTGAAACTTTTTCCATTAAACCGCGTCGTTCAGATATATTTGAGGTAAAAATGGCTCTTTTATGGGAGATGGTCATCTAGGGGGTTTTCACGGGGA
>CAZQOD010000051.1:0-21335 GCA_964594945.1 uncultured Desulfopila sp. | reverse complement strand
TTCAGGCGTATTTTAAGGGATCCTTCCTGTACGGCGATGGAATCTACTCCATCGCCGAATGTTCGCCAAAAGCCATTGTCTGACCAGTATTCTTTGACCAAATCGACGTTTTTAAGGCCGCCGAGCCAGCTGTTCGGCATCGGGATACCCATCAGGCTGAGCCCCCTGACCTTGATCACCGGTCGGGCGTTTTTGTAGGCCAGTTCCGCACCAGCTTTTACTTTCAATACCTTACCGCCGAGTATGGGAAAATCCGGGTCAAGCGGAATGAGAAGTTTGATGCTGATCATGTTTTCAGCAAGATCAATGGCCATTTTCCTGGCTAGATCGGTGTTTTTTGCCAGCATGGCGTTTATTTCACGTTCACTGAATATTATTTCACGGGAGTTGTTGTCTTCACTGTATTTTTCTGGTTTGAGTGTCCCGTCTTCCCTGAACTCGTTGTATTGTTGTGGTTTATTTGTCCCGAATCCTTCAAATATTGCGAGCTTGGAGGTGAGTTGTTGCTCCTCTTTATCGGAAAGGACAACGGGTTTAAAGGGGCCGGGGAAGAGCAGGATTTTTATTGTAAGGGCCGTAGCTATGGCGGCAATTACCATTGATCCGAGTATCAGACCGAGTACCTGCATTCCTGAAAAGCCGCGCTTCGGTGGTTGATTGGGCGGTACCGGTAAATTATCTGTCATAATTGTGTCCTGTAATATGGTTTTGCTGTTGAAAAGAGGGAAATTATGTAGAACCTTGTGTGTAGCTATATTACCATAAAGGAGTAACTGTTCAACCGCCCATTGTTTAACTGGTGTTTCTGGTGTCTGGGCTTGAAGGGGCTGGTAAAAGGCGGTTGCTGCACCAGTATGATTTTGAGGTTGTTTGACGAATCGTGAGAAGCTTAACTAATGAAAATTTTTATATAAAGATCCATTGTTGTTAATATAAAATTAAAAGTGGTGAAAAGGGCCAGCTATGGTTTAGGCCATGCTTTATGGCACCACCCGGATAAGATCAGGATCTGACTCAATCTTAAGTTGATGGTATTGTATAAAGGTTGGTAATCGCGGGCAGGATTTAGGACATGGTTAAAATTGAGGAGAAGATAATGGTTAAAAAAATTTTAGTACCGCTTGCTGAAGGTTTTGAAACAATTGAGGCCCTAACCGTGGTGGATGTATTCAGGCGGGGTGGGCTGGATGTAGATGTGGCCGCAGTCGCCGGGGATCTAAAGGTGACATCTTCCCATCAGGTTCCTGTAATTGCAGATAAATTACTGGATGATTGCTCGGATGAAAAATACGATTTGATCGTGTTGCCGGGGGGGATACCGGGGGCGGAAAATTTAAAAAATTCTAAAGTGTTGGCAGATCTTCTTAAAAAGCAGAACCGTGAAGGAAAATTATACGGTGCAATATGCGCATCCCCGGCCGTTGTCCTGGAACATCATGGATTGTTGGAAGGGAAAAAGGCTACCTGTCATCCCGGTTTCGTCGATAAGCTGCGTTCTGATAAGGATGGCGAAAAACGTGTCGTTATAGATAAAAACTGTATTACAAGCAGGGGGGCGGGCACTTCCATTGATTTTTCGCTGGCACTATTGGCAGCTCTTATGGGGGAAGAAAAGAGAAAGGAGGTAGCCAAAGGTATGGCCATTGAATAATTCCCGGCGAAAAATAGTTGTTTATCGATATATTGCAGCAGGAAAAAAAATGACTTGCGGGATGGCGGGACAGTGGCCAGGTCAGCCGTCTGTATATATGTTATGAACGGCCATAACTGATCAGCCGTGGCCGTTATCTATGGAGTAGGTGAGGAGTTCTTCCAGTGTGACAAAATTCAGTGTAGCTTCATGGGTTGAAGCCAGGTTAACCAGCGGGGCTGCGTTGTTCTCGAGCGCTTCTTTCCAGCGTACCGCACACAGGCACCAGCGGTCACCGGTCTGTAGGCCGGCGAATCCTGCCATGGGCATGGGGGTTGAGAGATCGTTACCCCTACTTTTGGAGAAATCTAGAAATTCTTTTGTGACCTGGACGCAAATACTGTGTACACCATAGTCCTCGGCGGTGACTTTACAGCTTCCTTCCCGGGTGAAACCTGTCATAGGTTCGATACTGCATGATTCAAGGGGTGTACCCAATACGTTTTTATGTGTCGACATTGCGGATTATAACCTCCATGGTGGTCTGTATTTAAAATAATGTTCACGTAACAGATATGAAAATTATTTTTAAATTTTAAATTGCCAAGTTATTGCAGAATTAAGGGTCGATTTACAAAGCAGGTTTTTTAATAATTATTCTCAGATAATAAGAACTATTATTAAAATTACAACTATTTTATTTTTTGCAAGGTTTGAGAATTTTACAGAGCAGGCGATATGTAAATCCCCATATGTAGTAGTTATGGAAGGGGAAGGCCCAAAAACTGCGACCGGGAATCAATTCCACTTTTTTATGGAGTGTGTGGTTGTTGAATTCCTCAACTTTAAGCCAATGGCCGTTTGCAATTTCTTGTCTGTCTAGATGGAGGGGCGGGCGTTGCGGGATTGAAAAAAAATAGGGTTTAACCCAGAGAAGTGTGCTGGAGTCGCGTCCGGCAGGTTCTGGAGTGAGGTCTTTAATTAGTTGTTGCCGGGTAAGAACAATACCGGTTTCTTCGGTGGTTTCACGGAGACAGGTGGCAAATAGATCCCGGTCGCATGACTCTTTACGGCCACCGGGAAAGGAAAAATGGCCAGACCAGGGATCCTCTGGGTGTCTGGCCCTGCGTAGTATTAAAAAAGAGCGGCTTGGGGCGAGGCTTTCAATTATCGCAACGGCGGCCGCCTCTTTATTTTCCGGTGTTGTCATTTGCTGCTGTGTTGGAAAATGCTTAAAAACGCACCCCGGCAATGGTTCCCTGGTTCTCCATCACAACCTGAATTACAATCTGACTTTAGGTGCAACACTCTACTCCTTTGCCTGTTCGTTATCATCTGCACGGCTTACCGTGGCGGTTTGCAGTTGTTCTGGTTCCCTATGCTCATGCTTTTTGATTATGAAATAGAGAACAGGAACCGCCATCCGGCTCACCAATAACGAGGCGATTTCACCGAACATTAAAGAGATGGCAAGCCCTTGAAAAATAGGATCTGCCAAGATTACGGAGGCCCCGATAACAACTGCGAGTGCGGTGAGCAGCATGGGTCTGAAACGGATTGCCCCCGCCTCAACAACCGCTTTAGCAAGGGGTTCGCCCTGTCTTATCCGCAGTTCGATGAAATCAACGAGAATAATTGAATTTCGAACGACGATACCCCCACCGGCCATAAAACCAATCATCGATGTCGCCGTAAAAAACGCCCCCATGGCCCAGTGGGCGGGTAGGATGCCAATCAGCGAGAAGGGGATGGCCGCCATAACGACAAACGGGGTTATATAATTATTAAACCACCCGACCATCAGCATATATATAAGTATCATAACAACACAAAAGGCTAGGCCAAGATCACGGAATACCTCAAGGGTGATATGCCATTCACCATCCCATTTCATTGCCGGTTCATTTTTGGAAAAGGGTTGGGTCATATTATAAATTTTTACCTTATTGAGACGTCCGCCGAAATCCCTTCCGTCAAGTTTAGCAAGTTTCTTGTTCATTTCCAGAATTGCGTAGACCGGGCTTTCCACAGTGTCGGCCACATCCGCCGTCACATAGATAACTGGTTTTAGGTTTTTACGGTAAATGGGTTGTTCCACCGGTTGCTCCGAGACGACAATTAATTCGTGCAGGGGAACCAGTGGAGCCTGGGGTCGCATTGAAGAGCGCAGGGATATATTGAGGATTGACTCCACCCTGGCCCGGTATTTGGGAGGAAGTTGCAGGACGATATTAATACTCTCCTTATCGTTTGGTCGATGGAAGAGGTCAATGGAACTGCCCTGGATGGCCGTTTTTATGGCCTGGGTAATCTGCATTTCAGATATACCGTTCATTGCCGCTTTTTCTTTGTCGATGGTGAAGACTTTTCGGATGCGTTCCTTTTCACGGAACCAGTCCACATCAACCACACCCTCGGTATCGGTGATAATCTTTTTTACTTCCCGGGCCAGTTTAACCCGTGCCGTATCCGTGGGCCCGTAGATTTCCGCAACAATGGTCTGCAGCACGGGCGGACCGGGGGGAACTTCAGCTACCGCGACCGTTGCCCCGTATTTGGCGGCAATTGCGGCCAGGGGCGGTCGAATTCTGGTGGCGATATCATGACTTTGCAATGATCGCTCATTTTTGGGGAGCAGGTTAACCTGGATATCGGCCACCGTTGGCCCGCTTCTCAGAAAGTAGTGGCGAACGAGGCCGTTAAAGTTGTAGGGAGAGGCGGTGCCGGCGTAGATTTGGTAATTGACGACGGTTGGTTCCTGCTTGACCACATCCGACATTTCCATGGCCACTCTTTCCGTCTGTTCCAGGGTTGATCCTTCCGGCATGTTCAGGATAATCTGGAATTCACTTTTATTATCAAAAGGCAACATTTTGACTTTTACCAGTCCGAAGTAGACCATTGAACAGGCCGCGAGAAGCAATATGATAATAACCGTAAAAAATGTCATTCTCCAGAAACCGTGGGCCAGCATGGGACCCATAATTTTTTGATATATGCGGGTGAACCAGTCGTCGGGCATGGTATCTTCAGGGTCACCACCTGTGGTTGGTTGTTGTCTTTTTAGAATATGGGTGGCAGCCCATGGTGTTACGGTGAAAGCGATGATAAGAGAAAACATCATGGCCGCGGACGAACCGATTGGAATCGGTCTCATATAGGGGCCCATCAGGCCACCAACAAAGGCCATGGGCAGGATTGCCGCGATAACCGCCCAGGTCGCGAGAATTGTCGGGTTGCCGACCTCGGAGACAGCCTCTATGGCCACGGTTGTCCTGGAGCGATTCTTGTTGCTTGGTAAACGTAAATGGCGGACTATATTTTCAACGACGACAATGGCATCGTCCACCAGGATACCGATGGAGAAGATAAGGGCAAAAAGGGTTATGCGGTTGAGGGTATAACCGTATAGATAAAATATAAGCAGGGTCAGGGCCAGGGTGGACGGAATGGCCAGCATCACCACTATGGACTCGCGCCAACCGAGAAAAAATAGTATCAGCAGGGCGACGCCGAAGACGGCAATACCCATGTGAAAAAGAAGTTCGTTGGACTTTTCTGCAGCGGTTTCACCGTAATCCCTAGTAACGGTAACCGATAAATCGGCGGGAATCAGCCTGCCTTTAAGTTTTTCAACCTTATTGAGGACATCATGAACTACTGCAACGGCGTTGGCACCCGGCCTCTTAGCAATGGAAAGGGTAACAGCCGCCTCCGGGTTGTGTTTTTCCCGATCTCCGTATAAGACGTAGTCCGCCGGTTCCTCGGGGCCGTCTATAACCTTGGCAACTTCATCGAGATAGACGGGTTTACCTCCGTAGACACCCACTACGATCCGTCCGATTTCCCTGGCGGTTTGAAAAAACGTTCCGGTTTGTAACTGTATCTCGTTGTTGAGAGATTTTAGGTTGCCGGATATTGACTGGCTGTTTACCGCCTGGATTTTCGGGGTTAGTTCGTTGACCGTGAGGTTTCTGGCGGCAAGAGACAGTGGATCAAATTGAATGGTAACCTGTCTTTTTGTTCCGCCAATGAGTTTGGTCTCCGCGACTTCACTGATATTTTTGATGGCGTCGTCGACCTGGGCGGCGATTCTGCGCAGGGTATAATGATCATATTTTTCCCCGTGGAAAGTAAGGGCCATGACGGGGACGTCGTCAATGGTATGGGGTTTTACCAGGGGCCGCCTGACTGAGTGAGGTATCCTGTCAAAATTTGTCGCCAGTTTCTGGTTGAGGCGAACGATGGAATTTTCCAGATTTTCACCCACGTAAAAGCGAACAACCAGCAGGCTTTTACCCGACATGGATGTCGAGTAGATATATTCAACACCCGGCAGTTCGTAGAGCAGTTTTTCCATGGGAATGGTCAAGCGTTCTTCGACTTCTTTTGGTGTTCCGCCGGGCAGGGCAACCAACACGTCAATCATAGGTACTTTTATCTGTGGTTCTTCCTCCCTGGGCAGCAGGGCAACGGCCATTAAACCCAGGAGTAATGAAGCGGCAATACCCAAGGGGGTAAGTTTTGAGTCAATGAAAGCACGGGCCAGTCGCCCGGCAAAACCTGTCGTATTGATTGAAGACGAGTTCATGGATAGATTCACCTTTTTATATGTGTGGCGGTGATGAAATAAACCTTATTGTAACTTGGATCCCAATATTGCTAACGCAGACAAGCTGCAAGCAAGTGCCTTGTTTTTCTTTACAGGTTTAATGGAATAAAGCACTAAAATTTAAGACTAGATAGAGCAGTTTTTGTTTAGTGCGGGGGATCTCGCAAATATGACAACCTATTTAATAACAACCGGTTGCCCGTCAATAATCGTTTGATTGCCGACGGTGATAATCGTTTCACCCTCCCCAAGGCCGCTGAGAATTTCAACATTATTATCGTTTAGGGCGCCGGTTCGCACAATTCTCAACCTTGCCTTATCTTTTTCGACAACGAATACCCGCTCCATTTGTCCAAATGGTACCACGGCGGATGCAGGAATAACCAGGGTTTTCGTTTGTTCCATGGCCAGGGCGATGCGGGCGAACTGACCTGAACGAAGGTTGGGGTTTGTGCCAATATGGAGTTTTATTGGTGCCGTGCGGGACGAGGGATCGGCTGTGGGGGATATTTCTGCCACTTCCCCCTCCACCGTAAGGTTAACGGAGGGTACGTAGACGGAAAGTTTGTCACCCTTGTTAACCCTGAGGATCATCGCCTCGGGAATGGCGGTCAGTACCTGCAGTTTTGTACCTTCCTCTATTTTGAGTAATACCTTGCCCGGGGTGGCCAGGTCGCCTACATTGGCGATTTTTTTTGTGATAATACCGGAGAAAGGCGCGGTAATCCTGGTATAACCGAGCATGGTGACCGCTTTTCTATGGGCGGCTTCGGCAATTTTGGTATTATCCCGCAAAGATTTGACCGTCTCCGGGGTGGCGGCGTGTTTTTTGAGCAGTTTCTCTTCCCTGGCGAGGTTTCGTTGCGCCTGTCTCAACTGAGCCTTTGTGAATTCCACCTGGGCCGAGATCTCACCGGCACTTATTTCGACCAGGAGATCACCACGCTGTACGATGGAGCCGAGATCGACCGGTAATGCGGTAATATTGCCGGTTATTTTTGAAGATATTTCAGCCTGTTCCACGGCCTGTATGGTGCCGACAATTTCAACCTGGTTGAGTGAGATTTGTCTCTTGACGGTATCAACGGAGACCGTGGCCGCAGGTAGTTGTTGCGCCGATTTATGGGCCCGATGCTCCTCGTTGTTGCAACTGGCCAGGGCTGTGGTCATACAGACAATGGCACCGATGGCAGCCATCTTTCTCAACTTCATATGTATATCTCCTTTACAGTTTTTCATTGTTGGATATCCTGTGCGGAAAATTGCTTTAATCCTGTTGCCTTACGGAGACTGGCTATGGCAATACGATAACTGGCTTTTGCCGCAAGATGCCTTGCTCTGGCATCGGAGAGTCGCATTTCAAAATCAATTAAATCCGATGCCAGAATGACCCCTTCCTTAAATCTGGCCCGGCTCAGTCGTGCAACTTCTTCGGCGACTCCGACCATTTTCTCGGTGACTCCTACTCGTTTTTTCGCCTGTTCGTAATCCAGGCGGGCGCGTTCTATTTCTAGGTGGAGAGCCAGTTCTGTTTTTTTTCTGATACCCTGGATTTCAAGAAGTTTTGTCTTGGCTCTGGCAATTTGCGACTGTGTTCTTTTGCCGTCAAAAAGGGTGTAATCGACGCGAATTCCAGCCATCCACGAATCCCCATCTCCATCGATAACCCAGCCCTTGTCCCACTGGTAGCTGGCAAAGGTGTCGACGGTCGGCAGATTACCACCCCGGGCCCTGGCGAGTTCGGCCCGGGCCGCCTCTTCCTGGGCGTCGAGCCTCTTTAGTTCGTATCGTTTGTCGTAAGTAAATGAATCAGGTATCTTCTGCTCAGAACCACTGCTCGCGTCGATGACAACTTTCCCCTTTCGGAGACCGAGAAGGTTGAGGAAGCTGCGTTTGGTCAGGGCAAGAACATGCTTGCTTTTAATTAAATTCTCGCTGGCCCTTGACTGTTGCAATTCAAGGTTGAGCAAGTCCTGGCGGAGTAGATCTCCCGCGTCATAGCGGGCTTTACCCACGCGAAATGCAGCGTTTATTGCGTTAAGGGCCTCGGAGCGAACAGTCACCATTTTTTCCGCCTGTATTATGGCCTGGAATGTCTTGACCACCTCGAAGCCCAATTGATGATGCACTGCGGTTAAATTTGTTTGAGCTACCGCTATTCCGGCCCTTGCGGACCTGCCTGCGGCCTGGTCACGTCCCCCGTTGTAGATGCGGTATTTTACCATCGCCTGCAACTGGAGGTCGTCTGTTCTACCGGGATCGTTAAAATCTATACTATTGTTAAATGTACCCTGATTGAGTATATTTCCAAAAGAATACATAGGGTTGTCGGTTTGTCTGTACTGGGCAGAGATGTTGATCAGAGGATAATCCGCAGCCCCAACCATGCTTGCCGTGGCCCTGGCCTCTTCAATGCGCTTAAGGGCGATTGTGCTGTCGGGATTACCGGCAAGGGCAAAAGCCACCGCTTTTTTTTCCGTCCATATCTGCGGTATATCGCCGAGCTCTTGTCTGTTTTCTGCAGCATGGGAGCATGATAACGCTGCAGAAAAAATAAGTGTTAAGAGAATACTGCATTTTTTCATGGTGACCTCTGTAAAAACACTGGATATTGATTTATGCGGTTGCGGGTTCTTTCTCTCTGTAACTGCTTAAAACAAGTTGCGACACGGTATTTAACGAAATAATTAATCAGAATAAGTCTTGCCCGTCGAGCTGTCAAAGAAAAACCTTCATGGCACTGATTTTTTAATGTTTAGCTACCTGTATAGTATTTGAAATTCAGGTATATGCAGTCTGTTATGGAAAGAGCTTTGTTGGATAATCCGCATCTGTTTGGGTAAATCATCCGTCGCTTGCGCATGAATAACTGCCCTGAATTTATATGTTTCAAATAGCAGGGTCAGTTAAAATTTATCGTTAATTGTCTGTTAGGTCAAGAAGTTTTAAGCCGGATAATTCCGGTTCTGTGAAATGTGAGTTATGTGAAATTTAAAAGATTCTAACTCTTTCAGACTGCTATCGCCCTGTTTATCTGTGGGGGATTATGGCTCAACTATTTAAATTTATTGAAAACATCCCGGTAGATAACGGTATAGGATAATATCTTTGTGATTGAATGTAACAGATGTCTCTCCATGGATTCCTGGAGTTCGAACCCGTTGATTGCAAGATTTTAATAATGTATTTATATGAAAGTGTCTTCACTTTTGAGTCGCTTTCATTGTTCGTTGTGGCTGTGACCTGAGAATTTGCTCCAGCCATTCTTGTTACAAAACTAACAGAGTAGGCCGGGGGCCGGAAACTCGGCACAGAGGTCTTTAATTTTTTTGGCAATTTCTTTTTGCAGCCTTTGGTCGCTTGGGGCATTGATCACGGCGTCAATATATTCTGCGATTATAATTGTCTCAGATTCTTTAAAACCACGGGTTGTTGTAGCCGGTGTTCCGATGCGGATACCGCTCGGGTCGTAGGCGGGCCTTTTGTCAAATGGTACAGCGTTATAGTTGACGACGATACCCGCCCTGTCCAATGATTTTGCCGCCGTTTTGCCTGTAATATTTTTATTTGTTAAGTCAACAAGCATGAGATGGTTATCCGTCCCCCCCGTAATAAGATTGAACCCCCTGTTTTTTAACGCGGCGGCGAGTGTTTTTGCGTTTTTAACCACCTGCCTTGTGTATTCTTTAAATGATTGTGAAGCGGCTTCCTTTAACGCCACCCCGATTGCAGCAGTTGTGTTGTCGTGGGGCCCCCCCTGCATGCCTGGGAAGACAGCCTTGTCAATCAGTTGGGCATGTTTCGCTTTACAGAGAATCATGGCGCCCCTGGGGCCCCGCAGTGATTTATGGGTGGTGGTTGTAACCACGTCGGCGTGATCAATCGGTGATGGGTGTATTCCACCGGCAACCAATCCGGAGAAATGAGCCATGTCCACCATGAGAAGCGCATTGACTTCGTCGGCTATTTTGCGAAATTTACCGAAATCGAGAATTCTCGGATAAGCAGAATGTCCGGCAACAATGAGCTTGGGGCGCAGGGTAAGAGCTTTTTCTCGGAGGGTTTCATAGTTAAGAAGGCCTGTTTGCCGGTCAATTTCGTAATGTTGAGCATTAAAATATTTACCGGAGATACTGGCGGCAGCACCGTGAGTAAGGTGTCCCCCGTGGGGCAGGGCCATGCCGAGGATGGTGTCGCCCGGTTTTAAAAAGGCAAGATACACGGCAATATTTGCAGGAGATCCCGAGTATGGTTGCACGTTTACATGTTCGGCGCCAAATAAATCTTTGGCCCTTTTGATGGCGAGTCTTTCTATTTGGTCGATGAATTGCTGGCCCTCGTAATATCGATTGCCCACATATCCCTCGGAGTATTTATTGGTGAGGATGGAGCCCGTTGTCCTGAGGATAGCCTCCGATACATAATTTTCAGAGGCAATCATGCGGGCCTTGTTTGTCTGACGTTCTTCTTCCTGTTTGATCAATGCGTATATCTCGGGATCAAAGCATTTAACGCTATCCATTTGTTCTCCAGATCGTGGTCATTTTATGGGAAAATTTTCTATAAGATGGCACATACATACCACGGTAAAAATATGGTGTAAATCATAATTAGAAGACAATATAATTAAGTTTTGAGTCCTTTTCCACCTTGTCCGGGGGGATCCTGCCAACCAGGCCAAAGTTGGAACAGGATTTTATGCATCATTTTATTTTTAAGTTAGCGATATTGAATCGGTGCCTTACTTCATAAAACCTGTAAAGAAAAACAAGGCACTTATTTGCAGCTTGTCTGCGTTAGAAGAGTAATTATCCGTTTGGATTGCGCAGAAACTCACCTCTGTTGATTTGTTTTCGGTAATATTGGTTATAAATATTACGAACGGATATTGTCTATCAGTACTGGAGAGTGGGAAAATCAGTTATAATGGCCGTGGCTCCCAGGCCAAAGTATTTTCGCCATTTCAGAGTATCATTGACGGTGTAAATATTAATGAAAAATCCGGCGTTGCGCAGTTGGGAGAAAAGATCTTTGTCAACTAAATTTTCGTGGGGGTGGTAAGCTTTTACCCCCAGGGATTTTAAATAATTTATCAGATCCGGCGGATTGGTCTCTTTTTGCAGGGCCGCAGTTGTGATATCGGCGGCCATCTCCTTGGCTTCAAGTAGATAGCGATGGTTAAAAGAGGAGATGAGTACCCGTGTTTTCGCTTGTGTTTTTACTATTGTATCGACCACCGTTTGCACGACAATGTGGTTATGATCCGTTCCGTTGTGGTCTTTGATTTCTATATTTATCGGTATATTATGTAGCATTGGGTGGTTGAGAAGTTCTTCCAGGGTTATAATCGTCTGGGGTAAGTCGCAGGTGATTTCCTCGACAGATACTTCTCCCTTCTGTATTGTTGAAAAGGGGTCAGTTGTGATAAACCAGGAACCCATGTCGAGTTTTTTAAGTTGGGGGGCGGTCCAGTTGCTGACTTTAAGAGATTGCAGTCCGAGTTGTTGTCTTTTTATTTTGGCGTCGCTGGTCCTTGATAGGATGGGGTCGTGGATTACCATGGGGATTGCATCTTTACTCATTTGGATGTCCATTTCAATGAAATGACAGTGTCCGATGCTTGCCAAAAAGGCTGATATGGTATTTTCCGGTCGATGTGAGCGAAATCCGCGGTGGGCACAGATGCAGTGGCAAGAATTTAAAATATCTAAGAATATCATGATGAAATTCCTTTTCGACGGGCCATGGTACCTTATCTTAAATCAATGTCATCAACTAAATCACAAAATGGTGCGTAAAGTACTGTTCCGACCCTGGTCGGGGGTGTATGCAGACAGAACGTCTGCAGCCAAGCCATCATGGGCGGGTTTACGGCGTCCTTCGGATATGGTTGGAACAGTACTCAAACTTTAAGTTAATGACATTGTATCTCAAATAATAAAATCGGGCTTGCTATTATAAAGTATGCCGTGTAGTAAACGTATCTTGCAGTTTGTTCGCGGCTATCTTGAAAATAGTGTTTCCAAGCGGGTTGGATAGGGCGGTGCGGACTTTCGACTATCCCTTGTATAAGGATAAACGGTTAACTCTGAAGTGACAATATTATTCCTTTTTTTATAAATATTTGCTTATGCGATTTTTTAAAATACCTGTTGTAATTCTATTATTCATAATGTTCCTATATCCGATAGTCTGTGTAACTCCGCTGTCGGCTGCTCCACGGGAACGATATGATATTATATATATATTGACAAAAGATCTGGACAGGGTTCTTGACTATAAAGAGGAACTGGAGGCGGTATTTGCAGCCGGGGTGAGAAAAAAATTAAGGATCGTTGGCCGGGGTGACGAGTACGCGTTGATCTATGACGGTAATGATACGGCAAGAACCGTTACCAAAACATTGGTGCAGCATGCGGAATTGTTAAACAAGGCTGGCTATGACGAACCCTATGCGATCAAAGCTGACGAATTTCACATGCTGTACAATGTCAGTTATGGAATGGGACCCAATCTGGAACCACTGAAAAAGAGATATAAGGAAGTCTACAAGTGGTTGGGGGAGGAGGTTAAAAAAGATCTGTTTATCGAAAAGACCGATTACGGGAACTATACCCTGATTTACAGAAGAAGAGGGGGGAAGATATCAACCACCCGGGTGGCAAAACGACATGCAAAAAAATTAAAGAGCAGGAAAATTTCCACCTCCATCACCCGTGAAAACAATAATACGGTGGTCTACGGCGAGACCAGCCTGATGGATGAAGATCATGTCCAGGTCACTGCGGCCGGGGAGAAAACCGGACCGCAGCCAGCGAAATCAGTAAAAAAAACCACGTCCACCCTACTTCATTTGCCGACGAAACTGGTGAAAAAGAAAAAAATACGATCATCGCCTTCCCGCATGCGTAATTCATCTTTTGAAAAATCCATCGAAAAATATATAGAAACACTTAGACGAAAGGGGCGGTTGGGCAGGGATGAATCAACCGGCTGGATGGTGTACGATCTTAAAAAAAACCTGAGTCTTGTCGATATTAATGCAGATCAGAGTTTTCAGGCTGCAAGTATGATCAAACCCTTTGTGGCACTGGCCTTTTTCCATCAGGTGAGGGCGGGGAAATTTATTTACGGCTCGAAAAGCAGGAG
The DNA here is from genome assembly GCA_964594945.1 of uncultured Desulfopila sp. Taxonomy (GTDB): domain Bacteria; phylum Desulfobacterota; class Desulfobulbia; order Desulfobulbales; family Desulfocapsaceae; genus Desulforhopalus_A. Next base: position 7,944 of record CAZQOD010000051.1, on the reverse strand, counting down.
AAAAATGGAAGCAATGATCCAGCGGAGCAGTAATGGCGCGACAAACTGGATAATGCGTCAGGTTGGTGGTCCCGGTCGTTGTGAGGCTATTTTAAGGAGATATTATGGTCGAATATTTAAAAAGACTAAAATCAGAGAGTATATCCCTGCCAATGGCCGAACATATCTAAACAGCGCTCCTCCTTCCGATTACGTTCGATTTTTAAAGGCGTTGTGGAGGGGAAAACTACCATATTATAAGGAAATCCGTAGATTGATGGCCCTGCCGGGTCGGGATCGTTTGTACCACGGCACCCCTATTCCCCGTGGTACTCTGGTGTACAATAAAACCGGTACAACGGCTCATTTATGTGGCGATATGGGTATTCTTGTCCCTAAGGTGAAAAAAGGTGGTAGGTATCCCTACGTTATTGTCGGTATTATAGAGCGTCGTTCAAGACCGGCAAATTATGGACGATGGATGCACTCCCGCAGTCGTGTTATCCGCAAGGTTTCGACGATGATCTATAAGGAGATGAAGAAAAAACATCATCTCCTCTGATGTTTTTTAGTGCCTTACTCCATAAATCCTGTAAAGAAAAACAAGGCATTTATTTGCAGCTTGTCTGTGTTAGAAAGAGTGTCTTTGTGAGCAGGGTAGTATAGTGGAAAGCGGCGCGGGTTGTTGCTGTTGTCTGAATATATAAAGGAGAAGGTAATGCATGTAATATTGGATCTATGCGTGATTCCCATGGGGGTTGGAGTTTCGGTGTCAGAATACATTGCCGCCTGTCAAAAAATATTGAAAGACGAAGGATTGAAAATAGAGCTCCATGCCTATGGTACCAATATTGAGGGCGAATGGGATATGGTGATGGCCGCTGTGAAGAAATGCCATACAAAGATCCATGGGATGGGCGCTCCGAGGATTACCACCACAATTAAGATGGGAACCAGGATTGACCGTCAACAGAGCATGGCTGACAAGGTCTCCAGTGTTGTTGACAAGATGCGGTAACACTCTTTTTTACGGGGTGGTGATTTTTATGTGACGTCGTAGTTTTTGCAGGGATTTTTTTTCCTGCTGGTATATGGCTCCCCGGGTAACGCCATATATGGTGCTTATTTCTGCGATTGATTGTTCTTTTCCCCCGTATGGAGGGAGGCCGTATCGTCTTTTAATGATATCTCCGCTTTTGGGGCTTAGTATTTGCTCGACAGCGCCTTTAAGGATGTTTTCCATCTCCCGTTTTTCCGCACTTTCCTCCGGGGAGCGGGGTATGCTCTGATTTGCTGAAGGTTGGTTATTCGTCACGGGTGCCGCAGTTGTTATATCCGTTAAACGGATCATTATCGATTCCGCCTTTTTTCTGTTCCCCTCCTTTATAGCTCTACTGTATTGTTCAACATTATTTGTCGATATTTTTATGAGCCGTCCGGCCAGCGCTTGTCTTTGAACCTCTTTTTTGATCCAGTTTGCGGCGTAGGTGGAGAATCTGACACCACTGGATTGGTGATACCTGTAAGAGGCTCTGGCTATACCGAAACTGCCGATTTGCACGGCATCTTCGTATGATATGGATTGTTGATAGACGGTGTTGATTCTTGATGCCAGTTTTTTCACTAAGTTAGTGGAAAGAATCATGTAAATATTTCTCAAGGTATTGAGATGTTCCACAACTTGGTGGAGTTTTTTAAAATCGTTATCATGGTGGGAGGAGTTCCCGGAGATAATACGATTCCATATCCTTGCCAGAAGAAGATGTCGGAATGTTTTTTCCAGGGGTAGGGACTGTCTGGGGGAATCGTCGCCAAAAAGAAGTAGCGCTTCTTGTCTTTGTTGCTCTGGGGAATCGGTTGTGGTCGCAAAAAATATTCTTCTATTTTGAAAGAGGTAGATATTCTGGATCACGGACAGGGCGGCCTGGCGGAATGATTTAACCTTTAAAACGAGTTCAGTAAAGTTGTGGCGCCGGAGCAGCACTTCGCCCGCCAGTTCTTTTTCGTTCTGCACGGTCAAGATTTGTTGCGGTTTGCGAAAATGGATGTGGTTGTCGATTCTTTCAGACAGGAGAGCCTTTGCCTCCAGGTCCCGGCTTAAATGGAGATCTTTTACCCTTGTTGTAAACGGCTTTGTGGCTGGAGTTGTCGCCAGTAAATCTATGATTTCAGGAGAGTTCAAAGACCAGACCATTTTGGGGGAGGGTTGTCGTAAAGTCATAACTGTATAACTGTTGAATGAATGCCTAAAACGGCTTTTTAAAGCTTCAGTCTAACAAACGTATATCTCTTTCTTGGATGTTATCACAAATCGGTATCACTACTCAAATAGTGATTTTTGCGAGATACGGGATAATACAGATATATCGTCTTTTTCTAAAATGTTAGGTCGGCTTTTGCACAAAAGCAGTTTTTTTATGCTACAATGGTTGATGAATATTTAATGGAAATGTCTGCTGCACATGGTTTTTATAAAAATAAATATATGAACTGACCCACGGCAAAAATAACGATTTCAGGTAAGCATTTGGTAAGGATTAACCCGGGTTACTTGTATTTTATCGCTACTTTGTTTAATGCTGCCGTGTTTACTGAAAGTAACGGGATTATTATTACCGTTACCGATAATTTCCATCTCTGTTTGACGCGGTTACGGGTGGGTTTTCTGCAAATATGTCCTTGCAAAGAAATGATTGACGTATCAAACTAGTCCTGGTAAATGGAAGATTCGTACTGTGGCTGCTAACTCATTAAATTTGTATGTAAATTCTGTAGTCGGCAGTTTCAGGGTTTATCTTTATTTGCAGGGGGTTTGGGGTATCGGCAGCGCTTAAGTAGCCAGCATGGCTGGACCAAATTCCCAGGTCATAGCCATAATGAACAATGAAAGCGACTCAAGAGAAAAGGCACTTTCATATAAAACACTTTAAGCTGTCGTCAACGAAGCAGATTCGGTGGGTTGTGGGGAACGGGCCCCCTGGACAAGGTAGGAATAGGACATAAACCTTAAATTAATAACATTGCTGTTTACCCTAAATTATCGCAATTAATTTTTTTCAAACCTTTTAAAAAGCATAATAACCTCGATTGGATAAATGAGCACTGAACAACTTAAGTTGGTTGGAAAGAAAATATTTTTAGTTGAAGATGATCCGGGAATACTCAATTTACTGAAGACGTTTTTCCTGGGTCATGGTGCAATGGTGGAAGTGGAGAGAGACGGGAAAAATGTTGTGCGTAGGGTGGGGGAAATCCGCCCGGATATATTAATTCTCGATGTGATTTTGCCCTATGTGGATGGTTTTACAATTTTGAAAAATATGCGTGAGCAAGGAATTAAAACCCCGACAATCATGTTGACCGATAAAAGTACGGTGGATGACAAGGTAAAGGGGCTTGATTTCGGCGCAGATGATTATATGACCAAGCCCTTTTCAACAAAGGAACTGTTGGCTCGAACTGAGAATTTGTTTAGACGTTCGGCGGTTGCAGAAAATAATATAGATGGCGAGATTATTCCCATCGGCCCTCTTCAAATTTTACCCGAGTCCAGAGAGATAAGGGTTAATGACGGGAAGATTTTACGGCTCACCAAAACTGAATTTGATCTGCTTTGCTTTTTGGCTAGAAAAAGTGAAAAGGTTGTTAGCCATGCCACTCTGTTAAAGGAAGTTTTGGGTTATCGCGGCGATATTGAGACTAAGGCCCTGGTGATGCATATTGCTAATATGAGGAAAAAATTTTCTAAAATCGGGTTGACGGATATTAAAATTGAGACGGTTGCCGGGGTGGGATATAAATTGGTGGCAATACCTAAACTTACCGGTGCCTGAATTTGGGCGGAAGGGCGTGATGATGGAGTCTTTTTGGTTTAAGAAGTGTTTCGTTCTACATAGTTGCCTGTTGCGACGGATAAAAACTATCGTTTTTGTAGTGGTATTGATCAGTTGCTGTGGAACATTATCGGCTGAGACACTAGTACCAATCACGGTTTCGGAGGGCGGGTCCCTTATCCGCTTAACCAGGAAATATTGCACTTCCAAGTGGCATTGGCGAGAGATCGCAAAAATCAATAATATTAAAAAACCGTATCTGATAAAGGCCGGTGATTTTCTTAATATTCCACTGGAGCTTCTGAAAACCGAGAGGTTATCTGCCCGCGTCGGATCAGTGTATGGTAAGGTCTTTCTCTTACGAGGAGAAAAACAGTTAAAACAGCTCGTAAAGGGAGATAACATCCTGCCCGGTCAAACAATTGTTACCGGCAGGAACAGTTTTACCCATCTTATTTTCCCCGATAATAAATATACCAGAATTGGTGGCGATTCAAATTTTACACTAACCTATATTGTCCGTCTCATTGATAAAAGCCTCAAAGCCGATTTTTTTTTGAAGCGGGGCAAAATCACTCATATTGTAAAGAAAAAACTTGATGCAAATGAGACATTCACTACGAGGACGCCTGTTTCGGTAACCGGAGTGCGGGGTACAGAGTTCAGGCTGAAAATGGATGATAATGACACAAATATCGTGGAGACCTTAACCGGTGTTGTCGGGGTTAAAGGTTTTGGAAAATTATTATCGGTAAAAAGGGGAGAGGGAACCAGGGTTAAAAGAGGGAAAATGCCGGAACCGGTCAGAAGATTGCCGTCTCCTCCCGCCATATCAACAGTTAAAGAGGTATATAAAGCGTTGCCTATTGTTTTGGCTGTACCATACGAGCAATCACTGGATTCTTACAGGATAAGAGTATGTGTGGATAAATTGGGCAAAGAGACGATCCTGGAGCAAACTGTAAGGTCGGGTGGAAATTTTACCCTTATGGCCCTGGCGGACGGCCGGTATTATGCTTTTCTTACGGCTGTTGACCATAATCAATTTGAGAGTATTTCTTCGGGCCCTTTTAGTTTTTCACTCAGAACCGTACCCTCCGCACCGATAATTGTCCATCCCCTGCAGGGGCGGATGAGTTTTGAGAACGCGGTTGGTATTGCCTGGTTGAAAGGGGATCGGGCGGAACGTTTTTTTGTACAATTGGCCGGGGATAGTGCGTTTAAAAATATTGTTGACGAAAGGATAGTCAACAAGCCGCATTTTACCGTCTCTTCCTTAAAAGCTGGGAATTATTTTTTCAGGGTTCAAGCTATTGCCGAAGATGGATTCAGATCGTTGTTTTCTTTGGTAGATTCATGGACTGTTCAGGCACATCCGTCCCTTGAAAAGGTGGAGCTGAAAGGGGATGGAGGGTTGGATCTCCATTGGGAGGAAATGGGATCAGGTATTCAATATGATTTACAGGTAAGCAAAAATAGACAGTTTACAGATCTGTTTATCGATGAGGCGAAGTTAACAGAGCCGCATTATCTGTTGTCCGATTATCTCGAACCCGGTGATTATTATATCAGGATCCGTGGTGTACTCCCCGATGGTCAGGTAAGCCCCTGGACGGATTCACAACGCGTTACCGTTGATCAACCACCTTTTGGTTGGGTTGACGCGTCGATATTGTTAACATTTCTGGCTGCAATTATTTTTTAGCCGTTCTAAAACATGGGCTGATGGCTGACGGGGTGAGGAGTGAACTGATTTGCCGCTATCACTTAGATTGATAAGTCCCTTTTGTACGTGTCTCTGTCTTGGGCTCCTTATTTTCACGGGCCTTTTTTTCAGGTTATCTGATACCACTCTTGATCTTTTCTTTGCTGTTCGCGGCCCCGTGGCGACAAGTCAGTCCGTTGTAATTGTAGGAATTGATGAGGCATCCCTGCAAACATTAGGACCCTGGCCTTTTCCCCGTTCCCTGCACGCAAAATTATTGCAAAAACTTCACATGGCCGAGTCGGTGGGTTTTGATTTCCTGTTTATCCAGGACGGGAGAGGTGATAATAACTTTCAAAAAGCCTTTTTGGAAAGTCCCCCTGTTGCCCTGGCGGTTGCGCATAATTATGATGGCACATTGCTAATGGTCGCTGATTCTCTTCGCAAAAATATAAGCCTTGGCCATATTGAAACACATCTGGGTAGTGGAGGCGTTGTCCGCACCGTTGAGTTGCGGCGCGGTCAATTACCGGTCCTTGCCTTGGCAATGCTTCCCCTTGAAAAAAGGTTGAAACTGGGGCTGGAAAACAGAGACGCAAGCAGGATTATAAATTTTTACGGTTCGGAATTTTCATTTTTATATATTTCGTACGCTGACGTCTTGGCGGCAAAGGTCAGTAGTGAATTCTTTCGAGATCGTTACGTGCTTGTCGGTTCCCAGGCCGTGGCCCTTGGCGATGTACATGTTACTCCTTTAAGTAAAAAACACCCGGTTCCCGGGGTGGAAATCCAGGCTACTATTCTAAATAATCTCCTTGATGGATCATTTATTGATAGTTTACCCGTTGTATCTTACGGCGTTGCTGCGTTTATAATTATATCAGCATTCTTTTTCTGGCCCAAAGGTCGCGAAAGCAGAAATCTATTAGTAGGGTTTCTGGTTATAATTGGGGTATTATTAGTATCTTATCAACTATTTCGTTGTAATTTATATATCGATCCATCGCCGACACTGGTTCTTTTTTTTATCGCATATTTTATCCATCTTATTGTCCAGGGCGTTTGGCTGGCACAGAAACTTTTTATAGAAATTAAGGTACTTGATAAAAAACTGGAGGAAGGTGCTCAACATGTCTTTAAAACAATTCCGTCAAAATTGGTAAGGGAGAGAATCGGCGCGGCCAAGGGTCAACTCACCGGCGGTTTGCATCGACATATTGAGAAAATACATGATGGTATACAAGCCCTGGCATTACAGAACCAGTTTATAAATCATCTTCTCTGTGTTGAAACTCCACCTCTGGTTATCTGGGAAAGGAGTGGTGGTCAACTGGTATTGGTGAATGAAAGGTTTCGTGATTTATGGGGTCGAATCATGGGAGAAAATGTAATTCTGCCGAATCTATCAACTTTCAATAAAATGCTTGAAGAAAAAGAAGATGGCGCAACAAAGCCTCTTTCCCAGTCGTCCCCCATGGAAGATTCCAAATGTATAAACGTTGTTGATGTGTTGTTTCGGGTTAATGGAAGAAAAACATATCATCGTATTGTTGTTTATGAAATGAAGAATTCGCTGCTGGGATTTTCCGGAATCCTGGCAAGTTTCACCGATGTAACTGAAATTAGGGAGCTGGAAAAAATTAAGGGGGAGATGATGAATATAGTTTCCCATGAACTTAAATTGCCCCTTACGACAATTATGGGTTATGGCGAAATGTTGTCACTTTCTTTAAAAGATGATAATAGGAAATATGCGGATGAGATTTGTAATCAGGCGAAAAGACTTGCGAAAATGATAGAAGATTTTCTCGATATTGCCAGGATGGAAAATGGTAAATTTGTGATCAACAGATATCCGTATGATTTTTTAACCGTGGTGCATGATGCCGCCAGCGGGGTGCAGAATTATTCGCAAAAAAAGGGGATAAAAATTAATTATGATCTCCCCGTCAAGCTTTCGCCACTGCTGGGAGATGAGGTGCTTATCACCCAGGCGATTTTGAATCTTCTAGATAATGCAGTGAAATTCAGCCCGGAAAATAGCAATATCTACCTTAAGGTAAAGGAAGAGAAAGATAATATTGTTTTGTATGTATCAGATGAAGGTCCCGGTGTTTGCGAAGCTGAAAAAGAAATTATATTTGATAAATTTGTTCGTAGCTCCGGGCAGGTATCGGAAAGTGGTTTCGGCCTCGGTCTGAGTTTTGTCAGTCAGGTGGTGGCCGGTCATGGTGGAGCTGTCCATGTGTGCAATCGACACCTGGTGGGGGCGGAATTTTCTCTGGTGTTGCCAAAGGCAGGATTAAATATAGCCCAATAGTATGGGATAACGATAAGGGGTAGTTTGGGGAGGCTATTGGACAGGACACTAGACAACAAAAAGCCCCAATCAGCGAATGCTGACTGGGGCTTTTGTGTAAAGAAACG
>CAZQOD010000050.1:0-21447 GCA_964594945.1 uncultured Desulfopila sp. | reverse complement strand
CATCATTTCCCTTAATATTCTCTGCAGGATAAAAGGCGTCGGCGTGGTGAATCGTGTGTCCAAGACCCTGGTCAGACCGCGGCTGGTATACCTGTTATTCACGGTGCCCACCACCCCCACCGCGCAACCGGCGCCAAGCAAGACACTCTCCAGGAGATAGGTCACCGTAGTTTTCCCATTGGTACCCGTTATCCCGATCATATAAAGCTGTTCAGCGGGGTCACCGTAATAATTAGCAGCGATGATGCCACACGCTTTCCGAGCCCCACTTACTTCTATGATTATCACCCCCGCAGAAACCGCCGTCTGCACAGGACAACCTTTTTCACATAAAACAACGCCGCAGCCACCCTTAATTGCCGCCCCTATATAGTCGTGACCATCACCCCCAACTCCTTTTACAGCAACAAAAAGTCCACCTTCACTAATTTCTCTGGAATCATCGGAAACCATTGTCACCGGATATTCCCGCCATTGCGGATATCCCCCGTCGTCAACTACCCGGTAAGACAAACCTTCCAGCAGCGATATGACTGTTTTTTTATAAGCGGTTTGAGACATGGTTCCCTATCGATTGCCTTTCCGGCTAACCGTTTTTTTCATTTGGACCGGTTAACGGGTTAAGGGTTTACAAGACGATCAATCATATTATCGCTATTACTCTTTTGACAACTCTCGTGAAATTTTTTCAAATTGCATATCTTCTTCTTTTTCAAGAATTAAAATACACTCCGTTATCTGTTTCAGGGGCGTTCCCGGACGTGGTTCTTGGGATATTACCCTCCCCGTTCCGCGCAGGTTTATTTTTAAGTGCAACCCCTGTAACATCCTCAGACTCTTTCTCAAGCTTAACCCTTCCAGATCAGGCATGACGCCAAAGGAAAAATTGCGGTAGCTTTTATCTTCATTTTTTATAAAACGAGAAATTTTTATTGTCTTTTTAAGCGAGTAATTACTTTCGTCAACAACTTCAGGTTCAACAACATCCGCTACACTTAAGGCCACCTGTTGTAAAACGGAAATCCTCTCCACTCTTTTTTCAACCATACTCTCAAGACTAAGCACCTTCCCCGTCTCCATCTTTTGCGGCCCGGATGGATCGCGTTCCACCACCACGAGCAGGATCAAGTCCGTTGAACCCGCCGGTATTTTCACGATCATCATTTCATTTTGATAATATGGACCTTCAGCCAAGGGGCGGAGCAATATCCGATCTTTGAAATAGAGCGCCCCCGATTCTTTTTGCACAGCCAGGCTGCGAAACATACGGGCAACATCGTTCTTAACCTCCTTTTCATCTTCAGCAACCCCGGCAGACTGTCCCAGATTCTTGAGAAAAAATTCCTTACCGGAACCATGTTCCATTATTTTTTTCACAACAAAGGGACGAACATCCCCCCCGCCGTTGAGTAACGAGGCAAATGCCGTCAATATATTCAAAGGGGCTGCCCTTTCCGGGACCAGCTCAAATATCCGTTTGCTTGGGAAAACCGGCAACGCTCCCCCTTCAGCAAGGCTATCGTCCGGCCCCAGGGAACTGAAATCAACGGCAAGATTTTCAGCCAAGGCCAACTTTTCCCATAACCGCAACTGAACACCAAGATTATTGGTGGCCGGACTCAAACACCATGAAGTGGCGGCAATCCCAGCTTCCCTGTTGGCAAACAACAGCGCGGAATCCCGCAAAAATATACGAAACATATCCGGCAAGACAACCGGCATTAAAAATACATTTTTTAGTATATCATGGGAATATTTAGTAAAATCGTTAAGATCAAAGCCAGGCAACTGCGCACCGGCCACAATCTCTCCGCCTTGTCCTTCGATAATATAGGCCCCTACTTTTTTTACCCCCGCCGTTTGCCCTATGTCTTCGATCAGCTGCTCCAGAACAAACTGTATTTTAAAATCAAGCGTCAATACCAAGTCAGGAGAAACCGGCAATGACCCTTGCGTATCGGACCGTTGTAACTGTCTGGTTGCCAACAGATGGTCATAGTAGTACTCCACCCCTGAAAGGCCTATATTGTTTTCCACATAACCTATTATATGCGCCGCATGAGAACCAATGGGATAAAACCTTCGACTATCTTTCTGTAAATATATTCCGGGTAAATTTTTTTCTTTAAGGCTTGTTTCCCGGCTCTGGTCAATGTCTTCCGCGATCCACACCCGCAGGGGACCGTTTTCCAACTGATCCTGTAATCTTGTTTCGTCGACGGGCAATAAAAGCGCCAGAGATTTAACGGTTTCGGAAATCGAATCTATCTCCCTGGTTCTAGCATAGACGGAAACCTTCTCCATCGTAACGGCCAATTGTTTAAGATTTCTATCGTAAATTACTCCCCGCTCTGAACGGTTCCTGGTGGAACCACTCTGAAGAGTCGTCTTAACTTCCTTTAAATATGCTATTATTCCATACCTTCTGTCCCCATACCAACAAACGCCGGCCAATATGAGCATACCCAAAACACATAGAACAATCCGCCACCCGGTTTTTTCTTTTTGTACTCGTAACCGGATCTGTTTTCCCATTGGTATTACTACAAATAACTAAAAGTTCCCGTCCTGCGATCAAAGAATATCACCTGACCCTTTGCCGGCTTGTAAAGGGATAATTTTTCCGCCGCCTCCTGTCGCACATGTTCGGGAGAGAGAATGGCCGCCCTTTGGGCCAAAAGTTCAATTTTACCATCCATCAATTCATGGTGTCTGATTTCTGCCATGGATATCGATTGCTCAACATCACGCAGCATCGATGCCATGAATAAATGCACCAGTAACAGTGACAATATTACCAGTAAAAACAACGATCCAACCCTGCGCCACAGGGCCATACCACCCGATAATCCTAAAACATCCCGTACCGGCAAATGCTGTTTTATCCCTAAATCCATAACGGACCTTGTATAAAAGCGGATTGAGTTCTGATATTCCATAACATTCCTCACAATCAATAGTTGAACATAACAACCATGCCAAATTTTCCACCGGCTGGAAAAATAATTGAACCCTTCCTCAGCGCTTCTCCGCAACCCTTAATCTGGCGCTCCTTGCCCTGCTATTTTTTTCTATTTCATTCCGGGATGGGACCACCGGTCTTGCGGTAACCACTTTTAATTTGTCATTATTCTTAAACTTTCTTTTTACAATCCTGTCTTCCAGGGAATGAAAGGAGATAACACAAAACCTGGCCCCCGGTTTAAGAAACTCGACACCATCGTCAAGGATCGTTGCCAAGTTCTCCAACTCGGTATTCACCGCGATACGCAGGGCCTGGAATACCTTTGTTGCCACATGAATTTTTTTAGGATGGAACCTCTTGGGTACGGCCCTGGCAATAACGGTAACCAGCTGTTTTGTGGTCTTAATCGCCTCATTTTTTCGGCTCTCAACGACCGCAGCGGCGATGGGTCGCGCCTGTCGTTCTTCTCCGTAATAATAAAATATATCTGCTAATTCCCGTTCCGTAGCCGATGCCAGGATAGAACGGGCCGAAACATCTTGCCGACCATCCATGCGCATATCCAATATCGCATCATTTTGAAAACTAAAGCCCCTTGCACCATCATCTAGTTGAAGTGAAGAAAGACCGACATCCACCAGCAATCCGTCAATTTCCTCAATCCCCAGTCCAGCCAGACCGATTTTAAGTTCGGCAAAATTCCGCCTGACCACGGTTAACCGTTCCACCTCTTTTTGCAAACGGAGCATAGCGTAAGAAAGCGCGTCCCCGTCCCATTCAAAGGCTATGACCCTTCCAGCCGGCGCCGACCCGACGAGTATGGCCTCGGTATGCCCGCCCAGGCCCAAAGTACCGTCCACGTACACCCCCCCGTTACGGGGCGCCAGGTAATCCATACACTCCCGCAACAGCACCGGAATATGTATCCCGCTGCCAGCAATGTTCGAGGAACGATCAACCACTATAAAATTCCCAACCTGGCAAGACTTGCGTTATGATTTGAAAAATTTTCCCGGGTGGCCTGAATCTCCGCAACGGAAGCATCCTTATCCCATATTTCCACCCAGTCCAGCATTCCGGTCAGGATGACCTCTTTGGTAATTTTCGCATCCGCCCGCAGATCGGCCGGCAGGAGAATACGACCCTGCTTATCGAGGTTACACTCAACAACGCCACCCACGACATAACGAACAAAACTGGATATCCCCGGATGTTCACCCCCCTGGGTAAGCAACTTGGTCTCCAGGGCCTCCCACTCGGCGGCGGGGTACGCACGAAGATGACTGTTCCACGGCGCGATCATAAGCTTCTCCGAACCACATTGACGGAGAACCTCACGGAAACGGCTGGGGAAATTTAACCTCCCCTTCGCATCCAAGATGTGTTCCGTCCTGCTTCGGAATCTACTTTTGATCACCACGGCCTCCTTTACATCTACACTCCGCCCCTCTTTCTCCCCTTTTCCCCACTTTACTCCACTATCCTTTCTTTTATATCAATACCAAAGGGTGTGTCAAGCAAAAAATAACCAGAACTTCAAGGTGTTAAAACGGAATGTAAAACAAGCACTAAACACAACATACAGTACTTCCTCACCCCAACACACACAACATATAGTAAACTACCAATAAATTGTTTGAAATTCTCCCAACAAACCAACAACTCGAAACTGAGAAGTAATGCAATATTTTCAGTTAGTTTGGAGATAGTTATAAAAAATGTGAATTTTCAATATAGTTAGTATCCATCAGGAAATAAGATAGTTGGGACGGACATCAATCATAGGTGGTGGAAAGTGGTGCCATAAAACAGGCACCCAATATGGATAGTGAGACAGGACATCTCCAAAAACATGATGATTTGAATCATGTAATCATGACGATGGGATGAACTATAAGAAATTTTTAATATAATAATGTTATAATACCCAGATCTTGCACATATAATAATGAACTACTATACTTCAAGACATTGACAATAAGGCAAGTTCGGAAAAATTGCCGATTCCAAAAAATGCAGAACACGATTTAATACTGCCCGCAGCACCCCAATGTCATCAACTTAAAATACAATGGCGTGAAAAAGCCCATTTTGTCCTTGACCGGAGATATTTACAAACCCCCACAGACTTGTCTGCAGCGTCCCTGGGACAAGGGTGGAATAGGACCCAAAAGGCGTAAAAGTTGACAACATTGGAATTGAACCCAAAACCAAGATTAATAGTGTCGTGCTGAAAATACAAAGTAGTATAGACCGGTAATATACTAATTTAACACATAATTATTTTTGCATTTCCTGCACAAAAAATTGAGAAGATAGCGAAGAGTTCAAGAAAAGGTCAGCAACGGCCTCCTGGTTCCGCATAAAAACGGGGAGAAAGACTATGAACAAGGAAAGACGAATCTTCACCATCGAAGAGGTGGCATCAAAGGAACAACAGATCATAAAGAGGCGTCGCCAAAGAATCCACCCACAACAAAAAAACGCCGCAGGCAGCGAAACAAACCTCATAGGCGTAGCACTTTCCGGCGGCGGTATCAGATCAGCCGTAACAAATCTCGGAGTTCTCTACGAAATGTCCAGGGTAGGATTATTCAGGTCAGTTGACTATTTAAGCACCGTTTCCGGCGGCGGCTATATCGGCTGCTGCATATCATCCCTTCTTTCCCTGACAAAAGAACAGCATGGTAAAGACAAAACCAACCCCCAACAGGTGGATGATGGCCGGGATATCTATTCATATTCCCGTGGGGATAACGAGCCGTCCCTCTTTACAACGGACTGGAAATCATTTCCCTTCCGCGATATTCCGGTTTCCGCTACCTACGGATGCAGGGAAATAATATCTCAGCCCAGTGATGATAGACCGATGCGTTGCAATTTTTCATCGAAAGACCAGGTCTTTCATCTTCGCAACCGTGCAAGTTTCCTCCTACCGAGGACACTTCTCTTCGGGACCCATGTGATGAAGGCGGTGGGAGCTATAACCACATCTACTTTCATGTCTCTCCTCTGGTTTTCAAGCTCTATTACCTGCATATGCGCATTTTGCATGCTACTCACCTTTTCTCAGTGGAACAGTTACCCTGCAACACCCGCGACACCCCATATCGTACAAAAAAATACATTTATCATGACAGATGTGGGAATGATCGGTATTGCCAAAGAAGAGGCTGCGGACAGCGGTGGGATTTTCACAACTTTAATTGGGAAAGCCAGTCACGCCGCAAAAAAAATTAAAGCACTGCTTGTTCGCCAATCGGCTATTTTCAATGAGTTGGACTACTTGTATTTCGTAGCAATCCTCGGACTGATATGGGGGATCTGTGCACCTTACTATATGAAATTTCTACGTTATAGATACAGTAAACATAATATTGAAGCTGAAGACCATGAAAGTTATATCAGCCGCAAACAACTCCAGCATATCGCAATATTAACCGCTTTTTTTCTCTTAATTCTACTAATTTGTTCACTTAAATATTTTTGTGTGGAAAGGAATACCCCCGACCCTCGCCTCCTCTTCCTGCCCCTGTTCTGTGTGGGATCCCTGGCTGGTTCTTTTATAATGCACTGTTTTGCAACATTTTCTCCTTCTTCGTGGAACAGAAGGTTCAGGGCAGAACTGGCCATGGGTTCGGGAATTTTTTTATACGCAATCATCTTCAGCCTCTTTTTCGCAATGATGCCGGCGGTGATTATCATCGGCAACAAGGCTTTTCTAGCTATCATCCTGGTATGTTTAGGTTTTATCCTACGCTATTATTACAAGGACGGTGTTGATTCTCCCCCCACCGTTGAAGAAAAGGGGATAAATGTGATAATAACAAAGTTGACTCGGTGGGCGATGGGCATGCTGGTGCCGCTCTTTATCATTTTGGCCGTGGTGGGCGTAGGTACAATTATCCGTGACTATTTTTTACCGGTCGGGGGAAACACTCCCACCGTAAACATAACCGGCAACGTCAGCTTCGATCTCGCCCTCCTGACGGTTATCTTTTTTATAATTGCCTTCTGCCTCTCTTCTCTTAATTTTAATCGGATTTCCCCCCATGTCTTTTACAAAGACCGCTTGTCGGAGGCATTCCTGGCAACATTCATGTGTAAAACTGCCAAAAACGGCCAGTGTGCGCAACACAACAGAATGGAGCTTGCAAGAAATTCAATAGAAATGAATCTTGTCGACCTCCACGGCAACCTGGAGAACAGTCAGGAAGAAAAAAAGGGAAAATGCGCGGCGCGGGGACCATACCTACTTATCAACAGCACCCTTAACCTGACCGCCGTTCGTGACCTCTACGGATTTCGCCGCCAATCCACCAGCTTTCTGTTTTCAAGATGTTTCACAGGTTCAGACAGGACAGGTTACGTGACAACGGATATCTACAACCCTCCGTTAAAACTTGGCCGGGCCATGACCATCAGCGGCGCTGCGGTTACCTCAGTTCGAGGTGCGGGTGGTTCCATGCTGGAATCCTTCGGCTGCACTATCTTGGGAGTCAGGCTTGGCTACTGGCTGCAAAACCCGCTGGCCATGATCAAAGATAAGATACCAAGACTCTGGAGCGCCAGGAACCTGATATACGAACTTTTTCGTTATACCAATTCCAGACATTCACATATCTATCTCAGCGACGGGGGCCATTGTGGAGACAACCTTGCCCTCCTCCCCCTTTTACAGAGAAACGCAAGATTAATTATTGCCTCAGACGCTGAATGCGATCAAAGACATGAATTTAACTCCCTCAACAACTCAATACGCCGGGCCTATATTGACCATAATATTAAAATATCCATATTACTGGACGGACTGATACCCGATGAAAACGGTTTCACCGAAAATCATTTTACCATCGGCCGTATTTTTTATCCCCACAGACCCTGGCAGAAAAGCTGGCTCTTGGTAATAAAAAACACCATGACGGGGGAGGAGAGCTCACCCATCCTCAATTACAAAAAAAAGAGCCCATCTTTTCCCCACGAAACCACAGCAGATCAATTCTTCTCCGAGGAACAATTTGAAGTATACAGATCCCTTGGCCGAGAAGCGTGCGCAAAAATATGGACTGAAAATATCGATATTTTCAACTCACCGCAATGGCTCAACAATCCATGGTCTTGCATCGATTCATTCTGCGAAAACCTCGATAGGTTCTGCAACCCGGATCCGCAGGATGAAACATGTGGCATAAACTGTTGGGACGATATCATCAGGGCGATATGGAAGTCGGAAACGGGTGATTTTTCGGACTGGCTTGGTTTCCGGCAAACAATTGATTCCATAGTGGCAAATTATGACCGCATTGAGCACGACCAGACCGAAGCGACCATGGTAAAACAACTGTTTGAAGTTAAAAATTGGCTTGACGGCAAAAAAAAGAAGGAATTACAAAAACTAAACCTCCTCCACGAAGTGCCCAGAACATACCGATATTTTACAAAAATACGTGACGCAAAATAGGTTATTATCTGGTGTCGTTAACTTGTGTCTGTTCAGAAATAAGATATTTCCGGATGGACACTGATTTAAGAACAAAATTATGTGACATTACATTGGAATATTACCTGAATTTTACAGTCGGCAGACTCGGAATCCTCGCTACCGGCTGATTGCAAAAATTTGGCTACATATATTTTGACAAAGAACCAAGCCATACATATCATAACCGAAGGTAAAAGGCCGGAGAATATGGCCAAAAGACTGACTATATGGGCAGACACTAACTCAACAGCTGACGATCAAAATGATTCGGCGAATTTACAGACGATATATCCGGATAATTGGTAAATACACTCTGATTCTAACCTTATCCTTCTTATCAGCGCAGATGTCAACGGCCACAGAGCTGGATGACTGCATGTTGCAAACCATGCATAATGCTGAAGAAACCATGACAATCGGTGAGCTGCGCCTACAGTGTCAAAAAAGGATCAAGGACGGTTCGTTCGTTTATAATGAAAAAGACGACGAATTACCACTTGTTGAAAAACGAATCCGCCAGGATAAAGAACATATCCTCCAGCCGTTTACGTTAATGGCCCATAAACCGACATATGTACTTCTGGGCTCATATAACACCAATTCATACGACCCCACACCCTGCCGGAAACAATTTAATGACCCGAATATCGAGTTCGACGATATGGAGACAAAATTCCAGCTCAGCGTAAAATTTCCACTGCTGGTAAACCTCGCCGACAACACCTTCGATATCTACGCCGCCTACACCAATCGCTCGTTCTGGCAGGTGTACAATAATACCCTCTCATCTCCTTTCCGGGAGACCAACCACGAGCCGGAAATCTGGCTTCAATTCCACCCGAAATGGAAGATCTTCGGTTTTACCAACATATGGAATTCTTTTGGAGTAAGCCATCAATCCAACGGTCGGGGCGGTGTCCTGTCACGGAGTTGGAACCGTATCTACGGCTGGTTTACCTTCGAACGTGGTCACCTGGCCATGAGCTTTAAACCGTGGTACAGACTTCCTGCCAACGGCAACGACGACAACCCGGATATTACCGAGTACCTGGGACACTACGAGCTAAGCGCTTCATATAAATACGGAAAACATGTATTCAGCATAATGTCGCGCAATAATATAGAGTCCAATTTTCACCGGGGCACAATAGAGCTAAGCTGGAGCTTTCCCCTCTACCACTGGCCCTATTTAAGGGGTTATGTACAATATTTCAACGGTTATGGTGAAAGCCTCATTGACTACAATCACCGTTCAAACTCCCTGGGAATTGGTTTTTCTTTAACCGACTGGCTGTAACAACCTCCCGCAACGCCATAATTCCTGAATGCAGGGCAACAACGGCTGTATCAACTTTAAGGATCCGTTCCCCCATGCTACAGACGCCGAACCCCTGCTCCCTGAATTTTCGGACTTCGTAATCCACCCAACCACCCTCGGGGCCAATTGCCAACACAACCCTACCGCTGCTACCCGGGATAAGATCCACCAACCTCGAATCGCCAGCGGGATGGGCCAGGATACGGGAGTCGTATCCTGCTAAACTGGAGGGCAGATAATCTTCAACAAACGGTTTAAATCTTTTGTGTAACCGTATCTCAGGAAGCCTGGTATCCACCGCCTGCTCCAATCCGTGCAGCAGGTGGACTCTATATTCTTTTTCGCAAAGAATTCCGGCGCTCCAGAAACTCTTTTCCACACGGTTGGCATGGATTAAATGAATTGTGCCGACCCCCAGCGCCGTAACCTGGGCCAGGATACGTTTCAACATTATCGGCCTGGGTAAAGCCAGAATAAGGTCCAGGGGAGAGAGTGCGGAAACGGGTTCACAAATATCCAACTCGAGCTCAACTTCAAACGGGTATTTCACGCTCATTGACAAAATACGTCCAGTCCCGCGCCCCCCCCCCACGATGCCGACACGCACATTGTCGCCAACATTACTCCGCAACACCTTGACAATATGCTCGGCACGAATTTCGGTTAAAGATACTTTTTTACCGGATACCTCTCGAGTATCCACGAGAATTATATTCATACCTGAATTTTGATTTCCTTGCATTTATCGAACATTTTCTTTTAAGATACGCCACCATGGACCACCGGCCACTACCTTTAACAATTACACCCGATTTTGCAAATTATCCTCTAACCCCAAAGACCAGACGGTATGCCCATACTCTATAATATTCTACAACTGCTCTCCATCACCCTGTTCTTCCCCTTGCTCCTCATCGTGGTCCTCTCTAAAAAAAAGCTTCGCCGCCGCATAATCCCCCGGCTCGGTATCGGTCTGAAAAAACAATTTTTGGGATCTGTTGCCAATAAATCCGCTACATTCTGGATCCATGCACTTTCCGTGGGTGAAGTCACATCGGCGGTACCGCTGGTGAGCGGGATAAGAAAAAAATATCCAGAAAGTAATATTGTAATCTCGGTGAGCACAAACACCGGCAAGGATATCGCGGAAAAACTCCTGGCTCCCTGGGCCGATTTTATTATCGACAGCCCCGTGGATCTGCTTCCGGTGGTGTACCACTACTACACCACCATCAAACCCAGTATCTTTATTTTAGTGGAAACCGATTTCTGGCCAAACACTCTCTTTTTTCTAAAAAAAATGCGCGTCCCCACCCTCCTGGTAAACGGCAGGATATCGGAACACTCCATGCGGAACTATACAAATTTTCGATCTTTTTTTACCCCGATGTTCCAGAATTTTTCTCTTCTCGCCCTGCAAACGGAACTGGACCGCAAAAACATGCTGACCCTCGGCATCAAACCGGAAAAACTCCTTGTACCCGGTAACCTTAAGTTCGACACCAACATCGGCACCGACAAGAGGGCCGCATCTCAAGAACTCGAACCCCTCATACCCGAAAACAGTATTGTCTTTATCGCCGGTTCAACCCACCGGGGAGAAGAAGAAATAATAATCACCCTGTACGGCAGACTGCAAAAAGACTTTCCCGATCTATTCCTTATTCTCGTACCAAGGGATCCCAGGCGAAGTAAAGAAATACGAGACAGCGCCCGAAGACACGATATGACAATCTCCCTTCGATCCGGCAACAACGTCATCCACCATAAGCAAAACAATATATTACTTGTTGATACCATAGGAGAATTAACACTTTTCTATGGTCTTGCCCATATTGCCTTTGTCGGAGGAAGTTTGGTAAAATGCGGCGGCCACAACCCCATCGAACCGGCGGCGGCGGGCCTTCCCGTGCTGTTTGGCCCCCATATGCAGGATTTTTCCGAAATATCCCTTGCCCTTATTCAAGCTGAAGGGGCGATGGTGGTAAAAGACGCAGATGCCCTGCAAAAACAGCTTAATTTTCTGCTTGAGTCGCGGGGTAGGCGATATGAACGGGGTCGGGCGGCACTTAAATTTGCACAAAATCAATCTGGTGTAGTTGCCAGGCACCTGGATCTTATTCAGGGACTCCTGTGAAAACATTATTTCAATATCTTTCCAACAATCTGTTAACGGCTGTAACCATCGCCTTTGTAAGCGGCATCGCCATATCATCCCGGTTCATACTCGGCCCGACAACCCTGAATATTGTCGGAATTTCACTCCTTGTCATAATTACAGTCATTTTTATCTTCCAGCGCAGGAAAAAAACAGAAACAACACTTTATGTGCTGCTCCCTTTTGTCTGTGCCTTAGCCTGCTACCACACGCAACTGCACTTACAATTACCCTCTGAAAAAAACCATATATACAACATAATACAAAAAAAACTAGAAGCGGTCATAACCGGTACCATGGCACAAACGGCTTCATTCAACGGTACAATGAGCCAGACCATAATCCGCCTTGAAACTATTCGTTTTCCAAAAGATAAAAGATGGCATGCCGTAAAGGGAAATATTCTGCTTAAGATGCCCGGAAAATGGCCGGACAATATATTACCGGGGGACTCACTGGCGGTCCGGACGATGCTGAAACGCCCCCACGGCTATATGACCCCCGGAACCTTTGATTACCCGCAATTTCTGGCCAGAAAAGATATCTGGATCACCGGTTCGCTGCGTTCTCCCCTGCTCCTCCATAAAATATCAAAACAGCAGACATTCCTCCACTCTCTTATCTACTTCCACGAACGTCTCAGGACCAAAACAGGTCTTTATATTGATTCTGTCGTATGTGAACACCAATCACCGCTCTACCGGGCTATTCTCCTTGGGGATAAATCACGCATTAAAGAAAAGACCCTGGAAACATTTAAAAATTGCGGAACAATGCACATTCTTGCTATTTCAGGATTGCATATGGCGGTGATCGGCACCCTGCTCTATCTGTCCATTTACCGACTGTTGAGTCGCTCTGAACATATCTTGCTCCGCGGCAACGTACGAAAATACGCCTCTTTTATTACCATGCCGGTACTGATTTTTTATGCCATGCTGGCGGGTTTAAATACCCCGGTGATACGATCAGTTATCATGAGCGGCATCATTATCCTCGCCATTTGCTCGGATCGTAAAAAATCCCCGGCCCCGCTCCTATCATTTGCAGCCTTAACTATGCTCGTTGCCGACCCCCTACAGCTTTACACGGTTTCGTTCCAACTATCCTTCGCCGCGACCATAGCAATTCTCTTCTATTTCCCTAAAATCAGCAGTTTCTTTTTGCGACAACCAACGCTAAATAACAAACCACCAACAGTTATCCGAAACATCTTTGGCTGGGGCATGGCCGGTCTATGTGTGTCGACAATTGCCATTCTGGCCACTATCCCCATTTCCCTGTATGTTTTTAACCGAGTCTCCTTAATTGGGCCGGTTGCCAATCTTATTATCGAACCTCTAATCTGTTGCTGGGCCCTGGTTCTAGGCTTTCTGGCTATACCATGCATATATTTTTATCCTGACCTGGCCGCTTTTTTCTTGCAAAGCGGAGAAATCGGCCTCAAATATGCGATGCATATCGCATCATTTTTCGCCAATCTCCCCCACTCTCACCTCTGGCTACCGACACCATCAGTATGGCATATTGCCTTTTATTACGGAACCATCCTTTGCCTGAACATGCCGTTTTTCCCTGGAGGAAACAGGGGCAGGTACATGACCGCAATCCCCATTGCGACTTCCTTGTTACTGTTTTTTTTCCCACTTAATTTCCTGCAAAACAACAGGTTAACATTAACCTTCCTTGACGTAGGCCAGGGCAGCTCAACCCTGGTTCAATTTCCATCCGGTAAACAGGCCCTCATCGACTGCGGAGGATCCTCCTATCCCCAGCCGACGGTCGGCAGACGGGCAATAGCCCCCTTTCTCTGGTACAAGGGAATAAAACAGCTTGATTTAGTCGCCATTACCCACCCGGATGCGGACCATTACAACGGACTAAATTTTATTGCAAAACATTTCAAACCGCAGACATTATGGATTAAAAACAGGCTGGGACACGATAAAGAGTACAGGCGGGTTATTGATAAATTACAAAAAAAGATAACAGTCACGGTACCATCACAGGGTCAGGTCAGGGAGTACGGGGAAACCATACTGGAAAGTATAACCAATATCGGCAAATGGCGAAACACATCTTTTCAGGCAAGCGACAGGAGCAGGAAAAACAGCGGTCTGGTAATTGCGGTAAAAACCCCAGGTTTTTCAGCACTGTTTCCGGGTGATATAAGCAAAAAATATGAAAACGCCCTCGTTGACGGGAAATACCCGATTCAGACCGATATAATGCTTGCCCCCCACCACGGCTCACGAACGTCAAACTCCGAAAGATTCCTCACCACCTCGTCAACCGACTTCCTCATTGTCTCGGCGGCCGAGTCATCAAAAAATATATTTCCGCACAAACATTTAAAATCGCTGTGTAAACGGCATGGTATAACCATGCTGTCCACGGCTGAGCAGGGCACCATTGAGGTTGTTGTCGGTGAAAAGATGTACTCAATTTACGGTCACAACAAACCGGGCAATAACCCCCTTCTCTCTCCGCTACGATTCCCCATCACAAAACAACCTATATGAAAGCTAACGCAGACAAGCTGCAAGTAAATGCCTTGTTTCTGTTATGAACCCGTTAAGTTGAACATTACCTTTATTTTCTTGTTTTCTTAACAGGTTTTATAAAATAAGGCACTAAACCTCGGTAAAATCGGATGGTGATTTCTTTAAAAATTTTAAAAACTTCCCCTTTTCAACGGCATTAGAATAAGCATCATCTGCCGTGATCATCCTCTTTTCCAGCAATTCCATGATGGCGTCGTCGAGGGTTTGCATACCATACTTCTTACCGGTCTGCATGGTTGAAAGGATTTGAAATGTTTTCGAATCCCTGATGAGGTTTCTAACCGCGGGGGTAGCGATAAGTATCTCCAGCGCAGCACAGCGTCCTTTAATATCAATACGTTTAAAAAGCGTCTGGGAGACCACCGCCTTCAAAGCATCGGCAAGGGTCGACCTGACTTGGCCCTGTTGGGTGGCAGGGAAAATTTCAATTATACGATCAACGGTCTTCATGGCGTTGATCGTATGGAGCGTACCAAAAACAAGATGCCCGGTCATGGCAGCTTCCATGGCCAGGGTAATTGTTTCCAAATCACGCAATTCACCAACCATTATTACATCAGGATCCTCACGCAAAGCCCCCCTCAGTGCGGCGGAAAAACTCTTGGTATGACTGCCAACCTCCCTGTGATTAATTATACATTTTTGACTGCGGTGAACAAATTCAATGGGATCCTCTATTGTCAGAACGTGATCTTTTCGTGTCTTATTACACTCATCGACAATTGCAGCCAAGGTAGTTGATTTACCGGACCCAGTGGGGCCCGTAACCAGTACCAGCCCCTTCGGCAGATGGGCAAGCCTGGAAATAACCTTCGGTAAACCAAGCTGTTCAACTGTCATAATTTCACTTGGAATCTCACGAAAAACTGCACCGATCCCATATTTTTGCATAAAAAAGTTACATCTGTAACGGGCCAGGCCGGGAATTTCATAGCCAAAATCAATATCCCCCGTTTCTTCGAAGACCTTAATCTTTTCTTCGGGACATATCTCGTAGAGCATCGCTTTTAGTTCTTCATTCCCCAACTTCTTAAACTTAACCCGTTCCATATCTCCCCTGATACGGAGAAGTGGTTGCTGCTCTGCCACCATATGAAGATCCGAAGCACCCTCGTCATTCATCAATTTAAAAAAACCGTCTATCTGAGCCATTTTGCCCCTCAATACGCAAAAAAAATTATCCGGAAAACACCATTTTCTTCCCGGTACAATAAAAACATCTATTCATTCTCAAAATACTCACAGCTCCCCGAAAGGCCGGCAATCACAGAATTCAGGTATCATTTTATACCTGAATAATGCACACATAAAATGAGAAACTCTATTATACTACCCATCCACTCCAAAACCCTCAATAGAAAAAGAGCGGCTATTAAAATATTTTTATTTAGATAACCTCGTGAACAGGCACAAAAAATACCGGTTCAAAAACAAATATTTCCGGCAACACCTAACCGCCTTTAACGGCGCCCAGCGACAACATCCTGAAAATCAGACTGTTATGTAATTTCAGCAACAATAGATAATACAACAAAAAGTATGATACAACATTTTGTTGTTATTAAGAATATTTTAACTTCGTTTATCCTGGGCCACAAAACACGCCCATATTTATATGAAAGTACCTTCCAAGGTTTTGACTCTTGATTCACTTTCATTGTTCGTTGTAACTGTGGTCTGACAATTTGGTCCAGCCATGCTGGTTACCAAGTTAAGACGGAGTAGACGGATATGGGCTGCCCTGAACAGTTACAATTTTATTATATTTTTAAGATAATCTACAACATCGTCAACATCGTCCAATACTTTAAAAAGCAAAAGATCGTCTTTACTTATATTACCGTAACCAAGAAGTTTTTCCCTTAACCAGTCCACCAGGCCGGACCAAAAAGAGCTGCCGACAAGGACAATGGGAAAGGGTTTAATCCTCTCTGTTTGAATCAGGGTCAAAGCCTCAAAAAGTTCGTCAAGGGAACCAAATCCCCCCGGCATGCAAATAAAGCCCATTGAATATTTCATAAACATAACTTTGCGTACGAAAAATATTTAAAGTCCAAGGGAAAATTTGCAAAAGGATTGGGCTCCTGTTCATGGGGCAAATCGATATTCAAGCCAACCGACAGACCACCGGCCTCAAAGGCGCCCTTGTTTGCAGCCTCCATAATTCCGGGACCACCGCCGGTTATAACGCCATAACCGGATTTTACCAGTCCCGCAGCAATTTTCTCGGCCAGAATATAATATTCACTACCGGCTGCAGTTCGAGCAGAACCGTAAATGGTCACTGCAGGGACATCTATTGCCGACATTGCGTCAAAACCATTTACAAACTCGGACATTATTCTAAACATCCGCCATGAATCTCCAATCACCGAATTATCCAGGCAATATTTCGGCTCCTTTATTATCCTTCCATTGCTGCTTTTTTTCATTGATTTACTCCGCTTATTTTCTTATATCCATAACTGAATGTCATTAACTTAACAACAAAATGGTGTGTAAAGTCCTGTTCCGACCTTGGTCGGGAGTGTCTGCAGCCAAGCCCCCATTGGACAGGTTTACGGTATCCCCCGGACAAGGTCGGAACAGGACTCAAACCTTAAGTTAATTACATTGATCCATAACTGATATCAAATAGAAGGTTCTGATCCGCTCTAACACAGACAGGCTGCAAGTAAATGCCTTGTTTCTGTTATGAACCCGTTAAGTTGAACATTACCCTTATTTTCTTGTTTTTCTTTACAAGTTTTATGGAGTAAGGCACTAAACAGTTAACCATATACTTTGTTTTTACTGCTATATCCAAACCCTGCACGCTTAAAACCGGAAAACCGGAATTCTCCAACCAACAAGGTCGGAACAGGACCCGAGAATTAAATTAGAGATATTGGCTTAAAGGTTTAAAAAATCATGTGCTTCTTTTATCATCCACTCCGACGAGTTGCCCTGTTGATTAATAATTTTTTTGTACCAGCTCTTTGCCTGGGCAAGTTGCCCCGTCTGTTTATAGCTACGGGCCATATATAATTGTGCATCGCTTTTGTAATCTTTTTTCCTCAAACAATAACGCAGGTTATCCCGCGCCTCTTCAATTAAATCGCAACGCAGTTGTACCCGTGCCAGGTGAAATCTATAAGCGACATCAGCAGGTTCCAGCTCAACACTCTTTTGACAAAGGGAAAGGGCGATACTGTCCCCTTCATTTTCCTCCAAATACAACCTGCCCAATAAATGCATGGCACGATCATCATATTCATTAAATCCAAGAGCACGCTGCAAAAACTCCATGGCCTTGCCGTTATTTTCCAAACCAAAATACGCTGCACCGAGATAGTAATACGCCCTGCCCGATCTTGTAATCTCTTTATTGCGACGATGCCACGGTAATAAAAAATCCAAGGCAAGTTTATATTCCCCCACTTCACAGGAAAGAATACCTATCTGCAGTTCAAGGTCGGACACCAACTCCCGAGTGCCATCATCTTGAGAGAAATTCTGTAAACCCTTCTTAAGGACAGACAATGCCTCTGTTTTAAGACCCAGGGCCTGGGCACTCAACCCGTAATTGTAAAGCGCCATAAAATTTGTTGCATCAATCTGCAGAGCTCTTTTAAACGAAACCATTGCCGGTGCCAACTTGTTCATCATCACAAAGGAAACACCGAGGCTGTTGTGGAGATTTATTATTGTATCATCGCATTCTATTCCCCGTCTATATTCTTTTACAGCTTTGGTCAGATCACCATCACCAAAATAAATATCACCACTTACATTCAGACTTAAACCGTCAAAAACTACAACACTTGACGGCCCGAGAAGATCCCCGTGCAACAACGCCTTTTTGCAATTCATAACCGTCTCCGTTTTTTTAAAATTACAAAAAGGATAGCTGCTGAGACCGGCTGAAACCTCTACAATATTTCCACGTTCCCGGATCAGTTTAATTTTTTCCTCGGCCCACGACAAAAGATCATCCCCGCAAGCCCCATCTATAAAAACCAACACGCCGTCTTCAGTCGGGACGACCTCTCCTCGATCCATACAGGAGGCAAGCACCCCACAATTCGATGCAGATGCCGGGCTACAACGAAACTGAACCAGGCTGAAATAATCCGAATTTTTCCAAAATCTTCTTAACCTGCGGAGGCAATTTCTATCGGGAGAAGCAAGGGGATGGTTTTCAGGATGGGCCAATAACTCGTAATCACAAAATGCAAATGGTCCGCGTTTTCTGGCGTGAACCAGTCCGGTCCATGCCTGATCCAGCAATTTCCTACCGCCGTCGTGGAAAGAGATTTCAGCATCCCCTCCCACTGACATCGTTGAACCAATATGCACCCTGTAACAACCTTCACGCCTCAGGTAACCGACGAGTCCACTTTCAATTCTCCGCCGTGTCCGAGCGGGGTCCACCGGTAATACCAGGGCAAAGGTGAACTGACCGAGGTAGTGCAAAATCGTATCATTCTGAATATAATTTCGCAGTAACGTAACACACCGCTGTGAATATCTTAAAACATTACGCGCTGAGGATATCTTCGGCACCAACTCCACCAGAATAAGATGTAAGCCCGCTGTCGCAGCATGTGTATCGAGGAGGTAATGGAGGTTTGACAGGTTCAACAGACCGGTTTGCACGTCGACACGGGCCTGTTTGAGAAGAAGGAACTCTCGTTCCGCCAATTGTGCCTTCTCGATTAGCCAATCCTCACTCACCTTTTTCTGAAAAATTTCATCCGTATCAAAAATTACTCCAACAACCCTGGACGAACCCCGGCTCTGGAATGATACAAAGGAATACCGTCCCTGCACAGCACATAACTTTCGCCCGTTTTGTATCGCTTTAAACAGGGATAACCACTGCTGCAACTGAGGATCGTCATCAAAAAACTTCTTGAAACTGTCGTCATCTACAAGAAAACTGACCTGGGCCGCTGTCGGCATTAAATTACCGACAATAACAGCAAAAGAACGGGAAAAGCGCCGAAAATCTTCTTCAACCAGATATTCATTGGAAGACAGGAGAGGAAACGGTTCAAACATTTCCTTCACCATTGTCGAAAAAATTTCTTAATGATCCCACCAGATCATCAATTTCACATTCTTGAATTGTTCTCACATCAAGGAAAAAACGATCATTTTCTATCCGACCAATAATGGGCAACTCCAGTAAACGTAAACCTTTTTCAAGACTGTTAATTGTACAAAGAAGAGGTTGCAGTTCAACTGCCCAACTGGCTAAGGTATGTTCGGGCAGGGCCCCTCCTCCCACCATTGACCGAATGGGAACTATCTGCAAACTGCATTTCGATCTAATTGTTTTTTGCAAGCGTCTTTTAATTTTCTGGGCCCTCTTTTTTAAGATCTCGCTCGATATGGTCAACATGGCAAGGGTGGGGATATTTTGCAATGCACGGCTGGTATCGTAATATTCCCGCAACACCGATTCAAGGGAAGAAAGAGTGAATTTATCAATACGCAGGGCCCTGTTTAACGGGTTTGCTTTTATTTTTTCAATTACATCCTTTTTACCAACTATTATTCCGGCCTGGGGACCGCCCAGCAATTTATCACCGCTGAAGGTAACAACATCGACACCCGCCTTAACAATTTCCTGCACGGTCGGCTCTTTAGGAAAACCAAATTCCGAAAAATCTATCAAGCTGCCACTGCCGAGATCCTCCATGGTAAGCAACCCTTTGGTGCGAGCAAGATCAACCATCTCATGGGCGGCAACATCGGAGGTAAAACCAATGATTTTAAAATTTGAAGTATGCACCCTTAACAACATCGCTGTTTCTTCGCCAATTGCCCGCTCATAATCTCGTAAATGCGTCCTGTTTGTGGTCCCAACTTCAACCAAAAACGCCCCGCTTTTTTTCATCACATCGGGGATGCGAAACGATCCGCCGATCTCAACCAACTGACCACGGGAAACTATGACTTCCTTTCCGGCCGCCAGTGTTTCCAGGGTTATCAGGACGGCTGCGGCATTGTTATTAACAACTATTGCTGCTTCAGCACCGGTTAGATCACATACAATCTCTTCAACAAGACTATAACGACTTCCGCGTTTCCCTGTTTCCAGGTTAAATTCCAGATTTGTATAAAAGCCGCTGGCCTTTATTAAACAATCCGCTGTCTTTTCCGAAAGAATGGAGCGACCAAGATTGGTATGTACTACAACCCCGGTACCGTTAATAACTCTGCGGAGGTTGAAAGTTTCCTTTACAGATAGATGTTTTCTGAAAAGTTCAAGCCACTCATCCGATGTTTTAACCGTGTATTGGCCGGGGTTGCTAAGGATTTTATTGCGCTCCATTGCAACAACATTTTGAATAACATTTTTTATCAAGCGGCGCGGAGAATCAACTCCGCTCGAACGGGATAATTTTTCTAAATATTCATCTATCTTCGGTAGAGATTTAAGAAGGTTTTGTTTCGATTCTTTCATAATTTGACGTAAATTAACACACAGTTAGAATATTTCTACAGACATTTATACAAAAGTGCCTTCACTTTTGAGTCGCTTTCATTGCTCGTTGTTGCTGTGGTCTGAGAATTTGGTCCAGCCATGCTGGTTACTACACCACAAGGGGCAAAGCAGCAAAATTTTACCGCCACCCCGCATATAAAAGAGTACAATCATCTTTTAGTAATTTCAATATTGTTCAATATCTCATCCTATAGATAGACACTAGATACCTGGGATTACGTTCCACCGCAACACATTACTTTCACATTGCATTTTATCCTTGACGTAATCGGACCAATAAAGTAATTTGCCGCAGTCTTGGCACCTGGAAGACTTATACCGGCACGGTCGGTTATTTTTTTCACCAAGATGTTTAAAAACCAAGGCTGGTTAATTTTACTATTGACAACATCAATACGATACATTAGGGTGTCGGCCTTGTTGCGGGACTAGTACCGCAGGTTCGCAAGTGGTTTATGTGGGCT
>CAZQOD010000049.1:0-21762 GCA_964594945.1 uncultured Desulfopila sp. | reverse complement strand
CTCTACCAGACCGGGTATATCGGCAATAATGCAGGGATCATAATATTTAAAGTTTAGTACCCCGAGCTGTGGCTCAAGGGTGGTGAATGGATATGGAGCTATTTTAGGATTTGCAGAAGACAACTTTGATAAAAGAGTTGACTTACCCGCATTCGGTAAACCGACAAGACCGACATCGGCAATTAATTTAAGTTCTATGGACAACCAGTGTTCTTCACCTGGCTTACCGTTAGTTGCTATGCGTGGAGTACGGTTTGTACCACTGGAAAAATGTGGGTTACCTAAGCCGCCCAAGCCCCCTTTTGCCGCAACAAACTCTTCCTCTTCAGAAGATAGGTCTGCAAGAACTTCAGAGGTATCAACATCCTTAATAATTGATCCCACGGGAACCTCGATCAAACAATGGCGTCCCCCTCGTCCGTGCATATCCTTACCCTTTCCGTGGCCGCCCCTTTCCCCTTTAAAATGAGACTTATATCTAAAATCAATAAGAGAATGCAATCCTCTTTTTGCACGGATTATAACATCACCTCCCTTACCTCCATCACCGCCATTCGGTCCCCCCTTCGGGACATACTTCTCCCTGCGGAAACTAACACAACCATTGCCGCCATCTCCTGCTTTTACAAAAAATTTAGCTTCGTCAATAAACGCCATATTTCACCTGTACTATTTAATTTGCAATTTTTCAGGAATAGAGGAGCTACAAAAAGATATGTCCCGGATTATATAAATCCAGGCACATTTATACACTAAGAAAAGGCAAATATTTACATATAAAAATTATATCAAATTTGCACATGGGAAATGGAAAGACCTATTTACGTAATTATTTTAATAACAAAATAATGTGTAATATGTGCAAACCCGTAAAAAGACAGGCTTGTTTTTAAAACCGGATGGGCAAAATAAAAAACTCGACCAACAATAAAAATTGAGGCCGAGTTCATGTCCCGATAATACCACCCAAGTGGTTCCGGAAAAATATCAAAAGCAATAATCAGGCGTCGGGGTACACACTAACTCTCTTTTTCTTTTTACCGAAGTCTTCATAGGTAACCACACCATCAACCTTGGCAAATAGCGTGTAATCACGCCCACAACCTACGTTAGTCCCAGGATGAATTTTTGTACCTAGCTGACGAACCAGAATATTGCCCGCTTTCACAACCTGACCGCCAAAGCGCTTAATACCACGTCTCTGCCCGGCGCTGTCCCTACCATTTCTTGAACTACCACCCGCTTTCTTATGAGCCATTTCCTACTCCTTAATTGCAACAATAACTATTCTTTCGTCATAAATTTGTACAAACCATGTTTCCACGTCCGCCCGCAAAAACAATATATCCAAAGTCTACCCAGCCCTTCTTTAAATCCCAGGAGCACGGATAATTTTACCACCACACCCCGGACGACACCCCTATGTTTCGTATCCAGTCCCGCCTGAATAACTTTTTAAAGCTAAAAAAGTTAAAACAAAAGGGCGACAATGGACACTGATCCACCGCTTTGATCAAAGATATATTATGCCGATATTTCTCCTATCCTAAGGGCGGTATAGGCCTGACGATGTCCCCTTTTCAGCCGATATCCTTTACGGCGTTTTTTCTTGAACACTATGACTTTTTTAGATCTTCCCTGCTCAGCAATAGTGGCAGTGACCTTGGCGTTTTCAAGCAGTGGCTGACCAATCTTAACATCACCATCATCGACAACCATCAAAACAGCATTGATATCGATACTATCTCCCACGCTACCATCAAGTTTTTCAACCCGCAGCAAATCACCACTGGCCACCTGGTACTGCTTACCACCGGTACGAACTATTGCATACATTATATAAACCTCTTTAGAGTAAATCTTTAAAAACAAACAAAAAAAAGACCAGTACAGTCGACATTCCATCGTGATAAAAGGGGGTATCTGCAAATCAGATTAGATATGAAGAACCCATATGACCCGGCCAATAACCTGCAGCCATTAAAACGAATTTCGCATACTACCCCTTTTGACAGGTATAAGTCAACATAATTCAGGCAAAAATATATAAATTAATATAGGGTCTAAACCCTGTAGTGCAAACGCTGCCTAAAGTCCACCTCTAATGTGTCAAATATATAACTGTTGCCTGTTATGATGCAACGACATGCGGGCTAATAACAAAATGATATGTAGAGTACTGTTCCCACCTTGATCGGGTGTGTCTGCAACCAAGCCGTTATGGACGGGTTTACGGCGTCCCCCGGACATGGTTGGAACAGGACCCAAACCTTAAGTCAATTACATTGAGCTATAGTATAAGTATGTGATTTAATAATATGGAAAATCCTATAAAAACAGTATCAGAAAGAACAGAGAACAGGGGAAAATACCCATTCGGGGTTATAATGTGGAAAGTGATCACAACCATAATCCCCACCAGGTAAAGGTTTACGGCCCGATACCCGGCGGGGAAAACAATTATGAAGAGTACTCAAGGCGTGCTTTTTCTTTTTCCTGACGAATGGCGCAGGCCCTTGTGAATGCAGCCTTTTTGCCGTGCTTAGCTATGGAGACAGAAGTCTTCCCCTGTTTGCCCTGGTGGGTAACCCAGCTTACTTCGTAACGATTGAGCTTATCGTTAAGGCGTACCCCGACGACACCGGTTCCCGAATTACTTACGGTAACCATATGTTTGTTTGTGCGAACCTTACCGAGTTTCTTCTCCGTCTTATCGCGCCATGAGATGGCTGATAGCAGGCTCGAGTAACGACCGCCACATTTTCTGTCTGAAAAGAATTTAGAATGGGTTTTCCCGAGGAATCTGACCCTAACATACCAACCGTGGGTCCTCTTTGATTCCTGATCAATACGCGCGATATCTTTGTGTTTTTCCAGCAGGATTTTTTGTTTCTTATCGTCTTCCATAATTAAACCTCTAATTTTAATAATCATATCATCAGCAATAAATCTATTATTTCCTGATGACAATAAGTAAGAGTGAATGTAAAAAGTATTCACAAACGACATTGCAAGGTGTTATGAACAATGCCACGGAACCTGACAACACCTTCCAGCAAAGCTACTTAGTTGGTCAGGGGCAGAAAGTCAATAGTTTTTTTCGGGTCAATCGATAAAAAAACCATTGAATTATCAGCCTCTCAAACAATTTATTATTAGAAACTAATACCTTAAATCCATTTCAGCAAAAAGTCATGGCCACTGAAACAAATGAACAATTAAACAACCTCTTAAAAACAATCCGTACCCTGCGTGGGGATGATGGTTGCCCCTGGGACAGAAAACAGACAACAAACACCCTGACAAGATACCTCCGACTTGAATGTGAGGAGTTGATCCAGGCAATAGCTAACAACGATAATGAAAATATCTGCGAAGAAATAGGAGATATTTTCTATATACTTGTAATGATGTCTGAAATAAGCCGGGATCTTGGTGAATTTCAATTTTCCGATGTTATTAAAGGTATAGATGAAAAATTAATCCGCAGACATCCCCATGTATTTGCCGGTACGCCCTATGAAAATGAAGCAGACCTGGCCATCCAGTGGGAGTCGATTAAAGCTGCAGAAAAGAAAAAAAATAGTGTTTGACACACCCCTATCTCGAGTGTATTATACCAAGTTTTCTTTAAGAAGCAAACCACAAACAACGTGGTAAAAGAGACGGCATAATAGCTTACCGACGGGCTGTTCGAATATTATGGTTTTGTTTGATATATTCCGGAGGCCACCGGTCATTATGCACCTTCTCGCTCTCTGCCGTGCAGCAAAGTAAGCGAGGGCCGTAATCGCGGAACTATCCGCCACAGACATGAGTCCAAGAGGAGGAACACATGCGCAGGTACGAAACGATCTTTATCCTTCGTCCCGGAACCGGGGAAGACGAGATCAATAAAATTATTGAAGCCACCACACAGGTTATTGTTGATGAAAGCGGTTCGATCATCGATTTAAACAAATGGGGTATGAAAAAACTTGCCTACCTCATCAAAAAAGAGAATATCGGTTATTACGTCTATTGCGATTTTGCCGGAACACCCGCTGCCGTAGCCGAAATTGAGCGTAAATTTAAAATTGATGATACGGTTTTAAAGTATATGACCATAAAAACGGCTGCAAGTATCAGTAGTGAAGAGATTGAAAAGGCCGTAGCCGAAGTATCGGACCAAAAAACAGCCGACCAGGAAACAACGGAAGAGGCGGAAAAAACCGAAGAGAGCGAAGCACCTGAACAGGCTGAAACTGCAGAAAATATCCCTGCAGAAGAGACAACCGAGAAATAGATTGTTCACTGGTTCCCGGCTTTAACTAGCCGGAATGGACGGAGAATATGAGGTTAATTTGTTCATTAATGCCAACTTAATTTTCCTTATTTTGTTGATAAATCGATAACAAATATAAAATATTAAAAAAATCATATTCCATCCCCAGGATTTAGATAGCGTCTATGCAGAAACAAGATAATTTGTTTTTTGAATTCAAATCGAACCGCTCGCTAAATTTTTCCGCAACCGTATAATTGATATCGGAGCTTATGTTTACCTCCGAGGATAAATTTTCGCAAGCAACTAAGAGTTAGGACAAAAAAGATATTTCTGGATAGGCACTAGACATTACATTATTTTGTATTGCAGGAGGTAGAACCCATGGCGCAAAGACCACAGAAAAAACTGTTTTCACGAAAAAAATCATGTAGATTTTGCGGAGATAAAGAACTAACTATCGATTACAAAGATGTTAAAACCCTGCGTAACTTTGTTTCAGAAAGGGGCAAGATAATCCCGAGGAGGATAGTAGGTACGTGTGCGACCCACCAGCGCCAGCTCTGTGAAGCCATCAAGCGGGCGCGACAAATCGCCTTTTTACCATATTCCGGCTCTTCGCAGGGTTGATATTTTTGCCTTTTGACAATAAGGGAAGATCACGTTGACTAACCTGGAGGGACTGCAGCAACAACCTGATTTAAGAAAATTAATCAGCAGAATTTTTTTTCTTTTTTCCGTGATGATCCTCCCCTGTATCCAGTGGTCATTTTTAGGATGGGTCCACTTTTTCTTTCCCCTGCTCTCCTTTTTCGTTATGAGCAGACATGGGGAACGGATCGGTGGACGTTTACTGATTTCAGCTGCCATCCTCTCGTTTTTTGTATATTTTTTTACCAGTAGTACGGATCTATTCGTTTTTTCAGGGACACTGCTCTTCAGCGGGTATGTCCTGTTCCGTGCTAAAATTCATTCCGATTCACCGGTTATTAGTGGTTTTGCCGCTTTTGCACTACTTGGAGGCTGCTGGCTGACCTTACTCAACGTGGTAACCGTCGCCCCCGACTTAACTGCATACAGCCATCTGTTGAAATCACTTGACGAAGGGATAAAGGAAACACTTACACATTATAGACAAAGCGGAGATAAAGGTACAGAAACCACAATTATGGTCGAGACAATGCTTTTGCAGATGAAAGCTGTTGCCCCCATGGTAATGCCCGCAATAATCGGCTCCTTTGCCCTGTTTATCACCTGGTTTACCATGGTAATAGGCAACACGATTCTCTTGCGTATTACCGGCAATGCTCCCTGGCCGAACTATAAA
The DNA here is from genome assembly GCA_964594945.1 of uncultured Desulfopila sp. GTDB lineage: Bacteria > Desulfobacterota > Desulfobulbia > Desulfobulbales > Desulfocapsaceae > Desulforhopalus_A. The sequence continues at coordinate 16,171 of CAZQOD010000049.1, read as the reverse complement.
TTCTGGCTTTTACCGGACAGACTTATATGGTTTTTGATCTTGTTGGGTATTTTAGTCCTCTCCCCTCGACAACCGCTATGGATACTCAGCCTGAACTGTATAATTATATTGGCTATAATTTACTGTTTCCAAGGCTTGTCAATTGCTGTTTTTTTTATGGATAAACTTAATGTTCCCCTGCTGTTACGGTCGTTTATTTATGTGATGATCGTCTTTCAATCTTTGGGAACCTTACTGTTACTGATATTCGGTATTGCCGATACCTGGTTTGATTTTCGAAAATTAAGGATCAAGGCGGAACCGACGAGCGAATAAAAATGCCGGTTCTCGGCCAATCACCCCCAGGGAGATCCGTGAATTGAGCGCTATACAAACAGGAGTTTAAAAAATGGAACTCATTTTAAAAGAAACCATCAGCGCCCTAGGGCGAGAAGGTGACGTTGTTACCGTAAAAAAAGGTTATGGCCGCAACTACCTTTTACCCCAGGGCAAAGCGGTTATGGCCACGACGGAAAATCTTGCCGTTTTGGAGCAGAACAGGGCAGCAATTGAGGCCCGTCTTGCAAAAGATCAGGCCAAAGCCGAAGCCACCGCCAAGAAAATCTCCGGCCTCGACATAGTAATCGAACAGTTGGCAGGAGAAGATGAACGCCTCTTCGGATCCGTAACCAATGCGGATCTAGCCGCCAAACTTCTTGAGTCAGGCATAAAAATTGATAAAAAACAGATAATTCTCACCGATCCCATCAAGACCCTGGGCGAAACAACCGTTCAAGTCAAGGTGGGGTTTGAAGTAAACAGCGAGATTGTTGTTAAGATTGTGCCACTTAAAAGTGAATAAAAGCACCCGAAACAATCTGCAGAATCAGACACACCTGAAGGCTTGACCTTTAAGGTGTGTTTTTGTTTAATGCGTCGACTCAATACCTGTTATTATGTTGTCACGCTAATAGGTGAAAACTCTTCTTAACCATCAGTTACAAAATTTGGTATGACAGAACTGCTCAATCCCATGGCCACCGCCCGAATACCTCCTCAAAATATTGATGCGGAACAGGCTGTGCTCGGCTCGATTCTCTTAAAAACAGATGGGTTGGGCTCCGTAATCGAGATACTCAAGCCCCATGATTTTTACAAGGAAGGTCATAAGATAATATATAGTTCAATAATCGATCTTTTTGAACAGAACGAACCACAAGACCTGTTAACCGTTTCTAATCTGCTTAAAAATACAAATCAAATTGAGAAGGTTGGAGGGCCAACCTACTTGGCCTCACTCACCTCTCTTGTCCCCGTTACTGCTAATATCACCAGCTACGCCAAGATTATCCGTGAAAAATCTATTCTAAGAAAATTAATCGAGGTCAATACGGATATTGCAGCCCGCTGCTACGAAGAACAAAATGATATTGATCTCCTTGTGGACCAGGCAGAACAGGCCATTTTTGATATCGCCGGAACTAAAGGAGATCAGTATTTCACCCATGTTAAGACTATTGTTCCCAAAGCATTTGAAACCGTGGAACAACTGTATAAACGCAAAGAGTTAATCACCGGTGTACCAACGGGTTATTCAGAAATTGACAAAATGACGGCGGGGCTGCAAAAATCCGATCTTATAATACTTGCGGCAAGGCCATCCATGGGTAAGACCTCTTTTGCCATGAACATTGCCCAGCACGCCGCCCTTGTTGAAAAAATAGGTGTTGCAGTTTTCAGCCTGGAAATGTCAAAAGAGCAGCTGGTTATGCGATTAATGAGCTCAGTCGGCCATATTGATTCCCAGAGAATACGAACCGGCAAACTACACAGTGACGATTGGCCAAAACTGACAAGGGCTGTTGGCATGTTGAGTAAGGCGCCCATATACATCGATGATACGCCGGCAATATCGGTACTGGAAATGCGGGCAAAAATTCGCAGGCTGGCATCACAGTACGATATAGGCCTTGTAATTGTAGACTATCTCCAGCTCATGAGGGGGCGAAACGCGGAAAACAGAACCCAGGAAATAAGCGATATTTCCAGGTCCCTAAAGGCACTTGCCAAAGAACATGATATCCCTGTTATTGCCCTTTCCCAGTTAAACAGGAGCCTAGAGAGCAGGACGGATAAACGGCCGATGATGGCTGATCTCCGAGAATCGGGAGCCATCGAACAGGATGCCGACGTAATCTGTTTTATATACAGGGATGAAGTTTACAATAAATCAGAAGATAATCCCGATCGCGGCATCGCCGAAATCATTATAGGAAAACAACGAAACGGACCAACCGGACTTGCCCGTTTAACCTTTATCAAAGAATATACCATGTTTGAAAATTTAAGTAATTACAGTGAAGAGGATGATTTTTCCTAGCCCGGTTTCCAGGTAATTTTATAAAAAATGTTCTCCCATCCATTTAAACAAACCTTTTCAGGCTGTTTTTTGAGGCGTTATTATGAACGATATCGACAATATTCCAAATAGATATGACTTTAAAAGCATAGAAAAAAAATGGCAGAATCACTGGGAAACCGAGGGGACTTACAGAGTCAGCGACGACCCAGATAAAGAAAAATATTATGTCCTTGAGATGTTTCCCTATCCCTCCGGAAGAATCCATATGGGCCATGTCAGAAATTACTCCATAGGGGATGTTGTTGCCAGGTACAAAAGATTAAGGGGATATAACGTCCTGCACCCCATGGGTTGGGATGCCTTTGGCCTCCCGGCGGAAAATGCGGCATTGAAAAACAACAGTCATCCCGCTACATGGACTTACGCAAATATAGACTATATGCGGGACCAGTTAAAACAACTGGGACTTTCATACGATTGGCAGCGTGAAATCGCAACCTGCAACCCCCTATATTATAAATGGGAACAACAAATCTTCCTTGAAATGTTTAAAGAGGGTCTGGCCTATCAAAAGACCACAACCGTCAACTGGTGTAAATCATGTCATACGGTACTGGCCAACGAACAGGTAATCGAAGGGGCTTGCTGGCGTTGCGATGAGCTCGTCACCCCCAGGAAAATGAATGGCTGGTTTTTTAAAATAACCGAATATGCAGAAGAGCTCCTTGCAGATCTTGATAAATTATCGGGATGGCCGGATAAAGTCGTCACCATGCAAAAAAATTGGATTGGTAAATCCACCGGTCTTTCATGTGATTTTCAAATAGAAGGATCGAAGAAAAAACTCTCCATATTCACCACCAGGCCTGATACCATTTTCGGGGTGACTTTCATGTCAATTGCCGCTGAACACCCCATTTTAAACGAACTTGTATCCGGCACAGGATATGAAACAGCGGTGCAGAAATTCGTAAAGGAAACAATCCTTGAAAAACAACAGAAAGCAAACGAAATAGAACTTGATAAAAAAGGGGTTTTCACCGGTAGATATTGCATCAATCCCTTTAATGGCGACCGTCTCCCCATCTATGTGGCAAATTTCGTTCTCATCGAATATGGCAGTGGCGCCGTAATGGCTGTTCCTGCCCATGACCAAAGAGATTTTGAGTTTGCCCTTAAATATGACCTCCCCATTAAAGTGGTTGTTACACCATCCGATAATATTCTGGAAGCAGATCAACTTACCCAGGCCTCAACCGACCCTGGAATCCTGGTTAATTCCGAATCATTTAACGGCCTCGATTCTCTTCATGCAAAATCGGCCATTATTGATTTTGCAGAGAAAAACGGATTCGGCTCACCCCATGTAACCTACCGACTGCGCGATTGGGGTATTTCCAGACAACGTTACTGGGGCGCACCAATCCCCGTGGTATATTGTGAAAGCTGTGGAGTACAGCCGGTACCCAACGAACAATTACCCATCGTACTGCCCGAAGATACGGAGTCTGGCAGCAGCTGTCTGCCCCTTCATCAGCGTCAATCCTTTATAAATACCAGTTGTCCAAAATGTGGGGCAGCCGCCCGCAGGGAAACGGATACCATGGATACCTTTATGGAGTCGTCATGGTATTTTGCGAGATATACAAGCCCCGGCAACACTTCATCTCCACTGGATAAGGCAAAGGCTAAATATTGGCTCCCCGTTGATCAATATATCGGTGGTGTTGAGCACGCAATTCTTCACCTCCTCTATTCAAGATTTTTCACAAAAGTATTAAGAGACCTTGGTCATCTCGACATTGATGAACCGTTCACCAATCTACTTACCCAGGGCATGGTTATAAAAGACGGCAGCAAGATGTCAAAATCAAAGGGTAATGTAGTGGATCCTAATGACTTGATTAAAGAATATGGTGCCGATACCGTTCGCTTGTTCAGTCTTTTTGCCGCCCCACCTGAAAGGGATCTTGAATGGAGCACGCAGGGTGTGGAGGGGTCATCAAGATTTCTAAACCGTGTCTACAGGCTTATAACAACAAACAAGAATTTATTTTACTGTTCCTCCACCATCCCGGAATCTCTTGGTAAACAGGGAAAAATATTGCACCGCAGAACCCATCAAACCATTAAAAGGGTTAGTGATTGTATAGAGTCAAATTTTCATTTTAATACAGCTATAAGCAGTATGATGGAACTGGTTAATGTCCTTTCGACCTCCCTTGCTGAAGACCATACTGTCGAGCCCGAAGTATTACGCAAATCTGTTTCCGTGTTACTCGTTTTACTCTCCCCGATGGTTCCCCACTTTGCCAACGAGATGTGGCAGGAGGTAGGATTTAATGATTCGGTGGAAAACCAACCCTGGCCACGGCTTGATAAAAATGCACTCAGTGAAGATCTTTTAACCATCGTTATCCAGGTAAACGGTAAAGTTCGCTCTCGTATCCAGGTTGCACCGGACATAGACGATGAAACCCTGGTCAAATTGGCGCTGGCGGATAATAATACCCTTAAATTTATTGATGGTAAAGGGATCAAAAAAACCATTGTTATCAAGAAGAAACTTGTGAATATTGTAGTTTGATACTACTATTGGCGGGACGTTGACACCGGTTCCATACAAATAATTTAATTTAAAATAACGTTATTTAGAGGAGGGTTTCCGCAGTGAGATCTATTTATAAACATATTCCCTGGTTGATTATTGCCTTTATTGTCGGCGGCTGCGGCTACCATAACCCCAATGTATATTCGGGGCCGGATAAAACAATTTATATTTCCGCGTGGCAAAACAGAACAAGCAATCTTGACCTTGATTCCCAGATATACAGATCACTTACCCGCTGGTTTCAAAAATCAGGCTCTATTTCCACAGTCAGAAACAAGGATGAAGCCGATTTTATCCTAAGCGGAGAAATTATATCAATAGAACTGCCGAGCCTGTCCTATGGTGCCGGAAATATCACCACGGAGGTTAAAGTTAAGCTCAGGGTTCGCTACCGGTTAAAAGAAATTTCCAGTAATAAAAATATCATTGAGGTTGGCGATGAAACCTGGGCCGAGGACTATCTTGTCTCCACCAATATATCTGCCAACAGGGATAATGAAAGAGAGGCTCTAAAAACCATAATAAAAAATCTTTCCCAAAAAATTTACCAAAGGACCGTTTCACAACTTCCCAAGCTTTAACCGGCGTCCGTCCAGAGGGTTGTCCGAGAATAGACATTTCGAAGTCTGTACTATTTGTTTAAAATCAGGGTATTTCAAAAAATATGCGCAGTCATCTAGTTGATATTACAAGCATATTTTTTGAAAACAGCGAAGAGTTTGGACAAAATGGTATTCTCGGACAAGCTCCTAGGGGTAAAGCGTCTCAACGTGTGTAAAACAAAATTTTTGATTTTTAAACAAATATAAATATCATTATATTAACAATAAAATGATATGTGAAATTCAGGTTATATCCACTTCCAACAATGCTGCAAATTGCCCATCTATCCTTTTCCTCCCCCCTTGTTTTAGCCCCCCTCGCCGGGTATTCCGATCTCCCTTTTCGTCTCCTGTGCAGAAGATACGGCGCAGGTTATTGTGTCTCGGAAATGATAAGTTGCCATGGTCTTGTCTATGGCCAAAAGAAAACTCTCCAGATGCTCCGTTCGGATAGCCTTGAGCGACCTGTCTCCTTCCAGCTATTTGGCGCTGATCCTGAAATGATGGCGGATGCGGCGGAAATAATGTCTGAATTTCACCCAGATATGATCGATATTAATATGGGCTGTCCTGTTAAGAAAGTAACTAAAAATGGTGGTGGTGCCGCCTTAATGACCGCCCCCAAAACAGCGGAAAAGATCCTTAAAAAAGTTTGCAACCGATTAACTTTGCCCGTAACCGTAAAGATCAGAACCGGTAAAAACAGTCGGCAAATCAACGGTGTCGATTTTGCGAAAATGGCGGAAGATTGCGGTGTTGCCGCTATTACTGTCCATGGCAGAACCTGGTCCCAGGCCTTTGCGGGCGGTATCAATAAAGAGATTATTAGCAAGATCAAAAACAACGTTAATATCCCTGTTTTGGGTAATGGTGATGTCCTTTCATATAGACAAGGTATAAACCTTATGGAAATAACCGGCTGCGACGGCGTTATGATAGGCAGAGGGGCGCTTGGTAACCCTTGGGTTTTTACCGAAAATGGTCGTCCGAACAATAGGGAAGAGATCCTCAACACCGCCCTGGAACACCTTAATTTAATGGAAAAATTCTTACCGGTGGAAAAGATACTAGGTTATGTAAAAAATCAGATCAGTAAATATTTTAAGGAATTGGCCAATAGTTCAAAAATGAGGCAAAAAATATTCGCCGCCGGAGATTTATATGAACTTAAAGAGACAATGCACTCCTTTCTTGTCATTAAAAGTATAATCTAGATCCTGCAAATAAAATTTATATATACAATAACTTACATTATAATAACAATAACTTATAGCTCATATTGTCTAACACGGACAAGCTGCAAGTAAGTGCCTTGTTTTTCTTTACAGGTTTTATGGAGTAAGGCACTGATATCGGAGAAAATATATGGCGTTCAATATCGTCCTGGTCGAACCGGAAATTCCTCCTAATACCGGGTCAATTGCGAGGCTTTGTGGCGCGACAAATAGTATTTTGCATTTAATTCATCCCCTGGGATTTTCAACGGATGATAAATATTTAAAAAGGGCAGGTCTCGATTACTGGCAATATGTTAATATAGTCCATTGGCAAAATCTACAGTCGTTTCTCCAGGCTCAAAAAGAAACTGATCTATTCTTTTTTTCCACCAAGACAACAAAAACATACACATCCGCCGATTTTCCGGACGGCGCATTTCTTATTTTCGGTAAAGAAACCAAGGGATTGCCCGAAGAAACATTAACTTTATACCACGATAGATGTTACACCCTGCCGATGCAAAACAAAAATATCAGAAGTCTAAACCTTGCAATGACCGCCGGTATAGTCTTATATGAGGCCTTGCGGCAACAAACAAAAGGTAGTCCCTGATTATGCTGTTTGAGCAATATACCGGAGTCTTAAAAAAATATTTTTTTTATTTCGCATATATAATTCGAATATGCATGGGTTACATCCTCTGATCTACAATCTAAAAATCCACAGGAGATAATAAATTATGGCTGATCGTGTATTTAATTTCAGTCCGGGTCCGGCAACGCTTCCCTACGACGTACTACTCCAGGCAGGAAAGGATATCGTAAATTTTAAAAACAGCGGTATTGGATTAATTGAAAGCAGTCACCGTTCCAGGGAATTTATGGCTGTGGCTGAAGAAACGGAGGAATTACTTAGAAAATTGATGGAGATACCTGCGAATTACAAAGTACTTTTTTTGCAGGGCGGGGCCTCAAGTCAATTTTTTATGGTGCCCATGAATTTACTGGGACCCGGCAAAAAAGCAACCTACCTTAATACCGGTACTTGGTCAAAAAAGGCAATAAAGGAGGCAAAACTGTTCGCCGATATTTATGTTCCATTCTCCAGTGAAAGTGATAACTTCAACAGGATACCGTCGGCGGGAGAATATCTGGATAGTGACGACTCGGAATACCTATACTACGTATCAAACAATACTATTTACGGTACCCAGTTCCACCATATACCTGCGGCAAACTCCTTTCTTGTCTCCGATATGTCTTCGGATATATTATCCAAGAAAATCGACGTCAACAAATTCGGCATTATTTTTGCGGGAGCCCAAAAAAACCTGGGCCCGGCCGGGGTAACTCTGGTCATTATCAGGGAGGATTTATTGGCAAGAACACCGGCTGGTACCCCGACGATGTTAACCTATAAAACCCACGCCGATAAGGGATCGATGTTTAATACCCCACCCTGTTTTCCTATCTACGTAATGGGGGAGGTCCTTAAATGGCTGCAAAAACAGGGCGGAGTCGAGGCCATTGCCAAAACCAACCGTAAAAAGGCGGATCTCCTTTATGCCGCTCTTGACAAGGATGATTATTACCAAGGTCATGCCGAAAAGGATTGCCGCTCTTTGATGAATATCCCCTTTACTCTGGCAAATAGGGAATTGGAGGTTAAATTTATCAACGAGGCGGCCGCCATCGGCCTTAAAGGTTTAAAGGGACACCGTTCCATCGGTGGCTGTCGAGCCTCGATATACAACGCTTTTCCGCTGGAAGGGGTGGAAAAGCTTGTTGATTTTATGGAAGAATTCAAGCTTAAAAATCCGCTCTGAAATACACGCTTTTAATGCATTATACGGGTAATATCATCCGGCCTCCAAGTGAAGCCGACTCTATTATTCTGCAGGTAACGGTTGGCTGTTCCCATAACAGATGCACATTCTGCGGTGCATATAAGGACACGACCTTCGCCATTAAACCAATGGAACTCATTGAGAATGATCTGCTCTTTGCCGGGCAACATTTTCGCGATAAAACCCGTCTTTTCCTCTGTGATGGTGATGTGTTGATTTTATCCCAGATACGTCTACTCCGTATATTCAGGGCGATTCGTCACCACCTGCCCTGGATAAAACGTATTTCACTTTATGCAAATGGTAAGGCTATGCGCAATAAAGATGAAAAGGAGCTGTCAACACTCAAGGACCTGGGTCTTGACAGAATTTACACGGGCCTTGAAAGCGGCTGTGACAGAGTGTTGCAGCGGATACAAAAAGGCGAAACCGCGCAAAATATGATTAAGGCCGCTCAACGTATTAACGACATCGGTATATTTCTTTCCGTAACGGTTCTCCTGGGCATCGCAGGCAGAAAAGACTCCCTTAGACACGGGGTGGACACCGCAGAGACATTAAATAAAATGGCCCCCAGGCAGATTGGCGCCCTGACATACATGCCGATGGCCAACACTCCATTGGGTCAAGAGGTGGAGAGAAATACTTTTCAACTCCTTTATCCCCGGGAAATATTAAGAGAACTGCTGGTTCTTATCAATAATTTAGACCTTAACCGCTGTCAGTTCCATGCCAATCACAGTTCCAACTATCTTCCCATCTCCGGACGATTGGCAAAGGATAAACAGCTTCTGATGGCCACGGTTACCAGAGCCCTGCAGGGCGAGTTGTCAATTAACCCGGATTACATAAGATCATTATGAACAGTCAAGACGATAAAAAAACTAATCTTAAAAATTTTTCCCAGGTGGATTTAATAGAATATGTCGAAAGCCTCGGCCAACCACCTTTTCGAGGTCGACAGATAATGAGTTGGCTCTATCGGCCTTCCGTCAATCAATTTTCGCAAATGACCGATCTTGCAAAATCTTTTCGAGAAATTCTTAAAGAAAAAGCATACATCTCCCGATTCACGGAACCTAGAATTGAAAAATCAGCTGACGGCTGTATCAAATTCGGTTTTCACCTCGACGACGGTCATATGGTTGAATCTGTTCTTATCCCCGAACCAGATAGAAATACGCTCTGCATTTCATCCCAGGTGGGTTGCGCCATGGGTTGTGCTTTTTGTCTGACGGCGACAATGGGCTTTATCAGAAACCTCACCCCCGCTGAAATCGTCAATCAGGTTTGTGCAGTGAGGGATTATCTTATAACCACATCAGAACGTGGAGAAAACGGCGGCAAAATAACAAACGTGGTTTATATGGGTATGGGCGAACCCCTTAATAACCTTGATAACGTGATCACATCACTGGATATACTTACTGAACAGAGGGGCCTTGACCTGGCGGCCAGAAGAATCACGGTTTCAACTTGTGGTATCGTGCCAAGGCTGAATAAACTTGGTATAAAATCATCCGTCAACCTGGCCATATCCCTCCATGCCGCTGACAATAAAACTAGACAAAGACTTATGCCGGTCAATAAAAGATATCCCATTGACGAACTTTTACAAGCCTGTCGTAATTTCCCGCTACCAAAAAGAAAACGGATTATGTTTGAATATATACTCTTAAAGGGAATAAACGATTCTGATAATGACGCCAGAAAACTTGCCGAAAAACTCCGTGATATTCCATGTAAAATTAATCTATTACCATATAATGAATCCACGGAACTTTCTTTTCGCAACCCTGGTAAAGAGCGTCTGCTCGCCTTCCAGAAAATATTAATTGACGCCCATCTCACCGTCTTTATAAGACATAGCAGGGGGACGGATATATCCGCTGCATGTGGCCAACTTGCAAATTGCAACACAAACTCAACAACTTAAATCTCAGCTTCCATCGTTGCGACCTCCAGGTTGTAAAATTTAAATATAAATTAAACAGTTACCCATCAACCTGAGTAAAAAAACAGTAGATTGAGACAACCAAGGAGAAAACCAAGTAATGCTCCGAAAAGGTTTATATATTTAAACTGCTCCTCCATTATCGAAAGGAGTAAACCCTCCAGGCGAAGGATATCCAAAGAATTCAATTTTTCTACAACAATATGTTTAATATTTAAGGATTGAACCAATCCCGGAACTTCTGCAGATAACATATTTGATGTCATTTCCTGTAGTTTAACACTGATGCCGTCCTGAACGCCGGTGGGAATTAGACTGTTGAGGGGTCCTATCTTTCTTGATAAAAGGTTTGAAAGAAAATAGTTAATTATCTCGTCAATCGTTTGTAATGTCCGGCGGGAATATATAAGCTTAACTATCTCATTTCTAAGCCACTTCTTTGCTGAAACAAGACCGTGGTTATCAATAACAGCAACCATCGCCCTCCGCAAACTTATGGATTTTGAATCAAAGCCGTCAGTAACAGCCGACTCTATCATCGTCGCAACGGCTTCGCAGACCTCTTCTGTCCTTATAAAATCAAATATCTGTTCCGCACATTGACAACAAATGAGGGAAATTTTCTCTTCATCTTCAACTCCGACCATGGTAACCAGGGGTCTTTGCATAAAATTTTCACCGCTGTTTCTTAATATCTGCCTGAACTTATCTTGAACATCTTTAGAATTTAACCAGGCGATAATATCGTCATTTTTGGCAATCAAATATTCACGTATTTTGGTCTCGATCATTTGCGAAGGTAAAAAACCGCGTACCATATCAGACATGGAACCCAGTGAATCTATAAATATTTCCACTCCGTTACAGGCGCCATCTACAATCGTTTCCCGCACATCATCTTCGCTGACAATAAGCGCTAATTTAGCCAATAATTCAGGGGTTTGCTTGTCAATAGCCCGTAAAAGCAATTCCTGCACCGAATCCGGCAAAATATCGCCAAGTGATTTATTTTCTTTTAAAATCTTATAAACCGTATCGTGCATAAAACCTTCAAACCAAATTGTCATTGCTCGACTGCTTAATAATTTCTCAACATTTATCACTACGGTTTCATGGGAAATTTCATAACCGGCTGAGTTAAAAAGGGTACGTATTTCCATACTGAGAAAAGTTTCCAGATATTCATCCAAAACTGCATTCAACTTCTCCCGGCTTTTTGCAGATTGCAAGAACCCTTTTATTTCTTCTTTTATTCGATACGAGATTGTTTTGCCGGCTATATCAAAATATGCCCTGTATTTCATGGGTACCATGGCTGATATTGAACCAAGATCCTTCTGTAACAACTTAAGTTGTCTTCTTTTAATAAGGGTTAACAGATGCTTTTGAAATTCATCTTCACTCAAACCCTTGGCGATCTCTTCACTGGTCAGCAGATGGTCCCCGACGACTTCTCCCATGTTTTTGGCAAGCTCTCCCCTCTTGGCAGGAATAACTCCCGGGGTCATGGGAACCCTTATCCCGAAAATCTTCCATGTTTTAAGTGGACGGAACAACATTTTTATAGCTATTCTATTCGTTAAATAACCGATAAAAGCGCCAATAACAGGCGGGGTTATATACTTCAGATATAGTGAGAAATCATCCGGGGGAAAATTCATATTTATACTCCACTCCACAAAGATTATTTTTTACTGTCTAAATCTTGCGCATATCATGCGCAAATATTTTTAAAAATTTAATTGAATCATAAAGTTATTGCAATATTACAGAATAAATACGACCATTGACTGTTAATAAATTCCCCCTTCATAAAACGATAAATTAGGCAAAAAATTTATGGGTGGATCTGCTTTTAACATGCAATTAGTAATGGAGACAACACCATTTATACAAGGAGGTTGCGGAGGAGCAAATTCCCGCAACCGTTTATGCAAATGTAAGTAACCAGGAGCATGGCTGGAGCAAATTCTCAGGTCGCAGCCACAACGAACAATTAAAACGACTCAAGAGTAAAAGCACTTTCATATAAAATATCCCAGGACCACCTTCCGTATCAGAGAGAATGCCGCAAAACACAACTATTATTGATAGGTGGTTATTGTCTCATATATTTACATGAAATTACAGCTTGTTAAACAAGAAAATATTTTCTATGTGATTAAAAAATTCAAGGTAAAACCAGCCACCGGTTACGAAAATCTAAAAAATTCTTTCTTTTTTCCTATTTTTTTATAATATTAGCGCCAAGAAATTCACTACTAACTCTCTAATCTTCAGTTAAGGTGCAACCATGTGGTTTGTCAGGTTCTTATTGTCCTCAATCGGTAAAAAGCTTATAATGGCAACAACAGGCCTCCTGTTGGTTTTATTTCTCTGTACCCATGCCGCGGGCAACGCCACCATATTTATGAGTAGTGAGGTCTTTCAGAGTTATGCTGACGAACTACACAGTCACCCTTTAATCGTTATAGTCTTCAGCTTGGGCATAGCCCTTGTCATCGCAGCCCACATTGTTTTCGGTCTCTATCTTTTTTACGAAAACCGCCAGGTCTCAAATAGTAGATATGCAGTGACCACCCGCGTTGTAAAGAACTCCTTTGCTTCGCAAACCATGCCCTACACGGGATTGGTAATTCTCGCCTTTCTCTTGGTTCATATTTTCGGCTTCACTTTTGCGCCGGAACATGTACCAATCTCCATCACCGTGAAGACATCACTCAGTAACTTTTTTTACTCTCTTTTTTATATCGTAGCGTTTGTTTCCCTGGCAATTCATTTAAGTCATGGTTTCTGGTCGATGTTACAGACATTTGGCATCAGTCATCCCCGTTACGAAACCGCTGTCGCCCGGCTGACAATCGCTGTCCCCGCCTTTTTCCTGCTTATATTCGGTGGAGTTGCCTTTTATTTTATGACCGGCCTGGGCGCATCATTTTAAATATCGTTATTAATGATTCTTTAGTTTATTAACATAGAAACAATTACCAATAGAATTAGCCAAGGTTTACAAATATGGAACTCAATTCTCGTGTACCTTCTGGCCCTCTCGCTGAAAAGTGGAGTAATCACCAGTTTTCAAACAAATTAGTCAATCCGGCAAATAGACGAAAATATAGTATCATCGTTGTCGGTACAGGCCTTGCCGGTGCATCCGCCGCCGCAACACTCGCAGAGCAGGGATATCAGGTAAAATCATTCTGCATCTCCGACAGCCCGAGGAGGGCCCATTCAATAGCGGCACAGGGTGGAATTAACGCCGCAAAAAATTATCAAAACGACGGTGATTCCGTACATCGCTTATTTTATGATACCATCAAGGGTGGCGATTTTCGGGCCAGGGAGGCCAATGTACATCGACTGGCCGAGGTCAGCAACCAGATAATTGATCAATGTGTCGCCCAAGGAGTACCTTTTGCCCGTGAATACGGGGGTACCCTGGCCAATCGTTCTTTTGGCGGCGCCCAGGTTTCTCGTACCTTTTATGCCCGTGGCCAAACCGGTCAACAGCTTCTGCTCGGTGCCTACAGTGCCCTGTCCCGCCAAATTAAAGCTGGCAAGGTTGAAATGTATACACGTCGGGAAATGATGGACGTGGTCCTGGTAGACGGTAATGCCAGGGGGATAACCACACGTAACATCCTGACCGGTGAAGTAGAGAGTTTTTCAGCTGATGTGATCATTCTGGCAACCGGCGGCTATGGTAATGTCTATTTTCTCTCGACCAACGCAATGGCCTCCAACGTTACCGCCGCCTGGAGGGCCCATAAACGCGGGGCAGGTTTTGCCAACCCATCCTTTGTCCAGATCCATCCCACCTGTATTCCAGTACACGGTGATTATCAGTCCAAGCTTACTTTAATGAGCGAAAGCTTAAGAAATGACGGCCGGGTCTGGGTCCCCAAGAAAAAGGGGGATACGCGCAAGCCCGCTGATATACCTGAGGAAGAAAGAGACTATTACCTTGAAAATAAATATCCAAGTTTTGGTAACTTGGTACCAAGGGATGTAGCCTCCAGAAATGCCAAAGAACAGTGTGATCAAGGCAAAGGTGTCGGTAATACCGGACTTGCCGTATATCTCGATTTTGCCGAGGCCATTAACCGTGACGGCAAGGAGACCATCTTAAAAAAATATGGCAACCTTTTCCAGATGTATGAAAAAATCACCGACAGCAATCCCCTTGTCGAACCAATGATGATCTATCCTGCTGTACATTACACGATGGGCGGTCTTTGGGTTGATTACGATCTGATGACAACCATACCAGGGCTCTTTGCCATCGGTGAGTGCAATTTTTCCGACCATGGCGCCAATAGGCTTGGTGCAAGTGCTTTAATGCAGGGATTGGCGGATGGATATTTTGTAATCAGTACCTCGGTTGCCCATTATCTCGGCAGCAATACTCTTGTTACCACCAGTAAAAATGATCAGGTTTTTCTGACATCGCGCCGTGAAGTTGAAGACCGAATAGCCCGCCTCCTAAAAAACAGCAGTGGTGGTCCGGCCGGTAAATTTACGGTTGATGAAATCCATAAGGAACTCGGTCGGTTGATGTGGGATAATTGCGGTATGGCGCGCAACAAGGACGACCTTGAAAAAGCACTTATCGAGTTACCCAAAATTAAAGAAAAATTCTGGGATTATGTATATATTCCAGGGGAAGGCCAAGAGTTGAATCAATCCTTGGAACGTGCCGGTCGCGTTGCTGATTTTCTTGAATTCGCTGATATTATGATACGTGATGCACTGGCCAGGGGTGAATCGTGCGGTTGTCATTTGCGGGAAGAGAGTCAAACTGAAGAAAACGAGGCAAAAAGAGACGATAAAAATTATTCTCACGTTGCTGTATGGGAACATTTAGGTGACGACAAGGAACCGGCCCTACATAAGGAACAGCTGGTCTTTGAATTTGTAACCCCCAGTCAGAGAAGTTATAAATAGAGTTTCCGGAAACCAACCGGACTCCATCTTCTGGTGCAAACTCTTTGGGATTGACCATAAAATGACGGTTTTTGAGCACATGGCTGTAATCTATTATGCTGTTTTTATGAAAATTCTTCGTTTTTAAATAAATATCGTTCCGAACAATCTCTTGATATATAAGGGCTTTAATCTGAAAATCTTAAGGTAGAGACAATATGAGCAGCATTAACCTGACGCTGAAAATATGGCGACAAGCGAACAGTGACGCACTAGGCAACCTGGAAACATATTCTCTGGACGGGATTCACACCGACATGTCCTTTCTCGAAATGCTCGATGTGCTCAATGAAAAACTCACCAAGGAGAATAAAGATCCTGTAGTTTTTGACCATGACTGTCGGGAAGGTATCTGCGGTATGTGCGGCGCGGTGGTTGACGGCGTGGCCCACGGCCCTGAAAAAGAGATCACCCTCTGTCAGCTACATATGCGTAATTTCAATAACGGCGATACCATTGTTATTGAACCATTCCGCTCCAGGGCCTTTCCCATTATCAAGGATCTCATGATAGATCGCTCCGCCTTTGACAGGGTAATACAAGCCGGGGGTTACGTTTCCGTTAATACCGGAGGCACCCCCGACGGAAATACTATTCCCATTCCTTCCAACAAAGC
>CAZQOD010000048.1:0-21765 GCA_964594945.1 uncultured Desulfopila sp. | reverse complement strand
TTATCTCGAATCAGGAAGGCAGTACCAATGTACCGGACGGGCAGATGCATGCTTTGATACTCTTTGCCTGGCTTGAACACTCCGGCCGCCTGGATCATATTATTGTAGACAACTGTGAACTATATGACAATATTACTGGATTCATTGGCGGTGGCTATAATGAAACTTTTACTATCTTTGGCGAGGTTACCAACTTTCAGGTAACGAACAATTATCTGCATGGCAACTACTTCATTGGAAATGATTTTATCGGTCAACCCTTCTATGATCCTTCTGGGAGTAGTCCCAGCAGATTTGGTGTTCCTCAAAAAGGATTGATTAAAGGAAATGTATATGAAGATAATGGGCATAAAGGAGGTGGTAATACCTGGGCCGCTGGGTTGTATGCTGATGGCGCAGGAATGGGTCTGGCATATGATGATACCAGGGTAGAGGAAAATATCTCCTTTAATAATAGATATTGTGGAATAGAGGTGGGCGATGAGCACAAGGGTGAAACTTCCGGCGGGTGGACCCTAGTAAGAAATATCTGTTATGGCAATCAATTCGGGATGTTAGTGGGAGGCATCGGCACTGTTGCCTATACTAAGATATATAATAACGTATTCTATGAGGATAGTCAGACTGAGCTTATAATAAATGGGCCTACTGCTCCCAATGCTCAGTTTAGGAATAATATCTTTTATAATACAAGCGCTTTTGGCTGGATCTATTGGGAGGGAGGCGCAAATAGTTCGATTACTTCCGATTATAATGTTTGGTGGCCGGCGGGTAGAACATTTAGTTGGGCTGGAGTTGATTATTATGGCTTGGCCTCATTTCAAAGCGAAACTGGTCAGGATGCTCATTCTAAAGAGGTGGATCCTAAATTTGTCGCCCCCCCCGCCCCAATAGGAAATGGTTTTTATTCTAAAGTTGCAGATTTTAGACTTCAACCGGATTCACCTTGTATAAATGCGGGTATAGACGTGGGTCTTCCTTATAACGGGTCTGCCCCTGATATCGGAGCCTATGAATACATAGAGTCCGGCACGCTGGAAACACCAACTGGGCTGAAGGTGTCGAAAGCGGAATAATTTTGCAGGAGTAAATAACAGTGAAGGAAATAATTTGAATGGCAATTTGGGCAATGGCTTTAATCACAGGGCAAAGCCTTGCCCTGTGATAGTGTAGGAAGGACGATTGCAAAAATTCAGGCAATACCTAATGCAGACAAGCTGCAAGTAAGGGCCTTGTTTTTATGATGTCAATGATTACAGATAGTTGACGTAGGCAGTAGCGCGACATGACATTGATTTTTAACATTTTGGAATCATTTAACAATAGTGTTATCTGGTCCAGGAACTTCAGCCTAACTACAGAGAGTAACGAAGAGTCGGGGCGTTAATAAGCACCAGCCACGGGCGGAATCAATTTTAATCATCGTGAAGGATCAGTGGCAACAGGGCTCCAACGATTGATTTTTTACTCGAAAGTTCGTTGAACTGTTTATTTCTTCCGGTATGCCATAGTATCTTTGCTCCGGCTGAACCCGGTAGATCATAGGCAATAAATCCGGAATTGATGGTGTTAATGACAAGTTCGTAATCGCTGTCTTGGTCAATATTGGCTATAGTGGGTGCCGCAAGGGCGCCGTTGACCCTGTCTGAGGAGGACCTTGGTGCCGGAAGGTTCTTCTCGTACAGTACATTACCCCGGTAATCAAGGATATGGAGCTTGCCAAGGCGCAATCCTCCGCTGTTCTTTTTCTGAACCCATGAAGTAAATATTATTTCAGCTTTGTTGTCATTATCGAGATCAGCAATCACCGGCTCGGAACTAAATCTGAAAAAACCTTCTCCGGGGTTATATACGCGGTATGGCCAGTTATGGTGCTCTGTTTTATCAAGCCAGAAACAGTGGATTCTTCCATCATAGGACGAAAAAAGTATTTCTTTGCGGTTGTCTCCGTCGATATCGGCAACGACAGGATTTGGTTGACAGTTCTCAATTAAATTATAATCTTCACTTAGAGGCGCACCCGTATTTTTAGCGGGTTCACGCCAGTCCCAGCCACCCACATGAAATCTGCTTCTATCGGCATTGAAGATAAATAACGGTGTATATTTGCCCGGTGGGTGACCGTGGGCACAGTCGTACATATTACCCGTGACAATGATTTCAACAGCCCCGTTATTATCAAGGTCTGAAACAACTGCCGCTCCATTGGCGAGATTGGCGCGATATCTTTCGGCCCGGGAGGTCGAACAGTTTCCCCAGCCCCGTAATTCTATGGCTTGGCTTTCCCATAGCCCTATTTTCCCCCACCCTTTCCCGCCATATTGAGAATGACCGCTTAACTGGGCACCGTTGGCATTATAGGCGCAGATATAATGAACGTCCGATGGTACAATGATCTCTTTTTTCTTATCACCACTTATATCGGCCACCCAAGCATTGTCGTTGAAAACACCATAGCTGTACCCTGAAGAATTGGCAAGTTGTGGCCAGCCGCTTCGCAAAACACCGTTATGTTCATAAACCCAGGTGTTCGTTTTATTGCCCACGGCGCCTGTAACGATAATTTCCGAGGTCCCGTCGTTATCAATATCAGCGACTGTTAATCCCCGCAATTCTCTGGAGATCGGTCTTTTGGGCCAACCGGATTTAAAATAACCGTTATGGTTATAAACTGATACGTACCCATTTCCGTGGGCTGTTATAATCTCAAGTTTATTATCGCCATCCACGTCAGTTACAACAACACCAGGCCAGGTTCTGCCGACATTTGATCCACCTGCGTTTCGTTCGTGCCCGGACTTGGCCCGCCATTTTATATTTCCGGTATTACCGTTTAGAACAACGATGGAATAGGCAGATGCAATAACTTCTTTTTTACCGTCGCCATCCAGATCAGCCACAGCGGGTGAAGAGTACCATCCTGTTTCGCACCAGGAAGAATAACAGCCGCCATATTTCCATTTTAAGACAGGCTCATTTACGGCGCCAAGACCCTGGTTGGGGAATAATATAATAAAGGCAAATAATAATACTAGGTTAAGAGGATTACAGCCTTTGGATAAATAGTTATACATAGCATTCACCTCGAAAAAGATATTTTGAAACAGGTAAGGACCCTTACAGCATCATAAAAGACAGATATTAAAAGTCAAGATTATCCTTCCGGAAAGAAAAAATATCGGAGTAACAATTAGTTCTGAGATTTTTGTCGCCAATGGTCGGTTCCTGGTTTAGGTCATTTTATCAAAAGTGAATAAACCAGCGCAGGTAGTAACGGTTCGACATCGGCCCAAATTCACTGTTATCGCCGCCATAGTAGAGAAACGCTCCACCGCTCAGCGTTACTTCGTCGCCGACACAGTATTCCACGCCGGGGGCAATAAAACCCGACCGATCATCAAATCCGTAAACAGTGAGCAGGGAGAGCCGCCAGAGCATACCAGGTTGATAACTTGCCTGGCTGCCCAGGTAATCCCTGTGTCGATCCCCGACACGACTGTATTCGGCGCGCAGGGTTAAAGAGTTTGTAAAGCCGTATTCGGCACCTATAATGTATCTGGCGTAGCGTCTGTTGTCTGTTCTGTTGTGGAAGAGCCCGCCTTCACTGCGCAGCTCGATACCGCTGTTAAACAGTTCCCCTTCGAGTTCCCAGCCGACAATATCAAGAGCCTTGTCGTTATCCCATTCGCCGACCAGGGCTATATCAACATAGTCGAGATAGCCCTTTAAACGGACAGCTCCTTTATCCTTGGCCACCGTGGCGTCAAAATTTGTCAGGTCGTTGAGGGCGTATTCGTAGCGAATTGAGTTACTTCCTTCCCGCTCATCGCTTTCAATCTGTTGGATATTGACGGGGTTGAATAGATCAATTGGGTTCCAGATACGGCCTACTCCCAGGGGAATACGTTGTTTGCCCAGTGACCAGAAATGTTTTTCGCCACGATATTGAAGGTAGGATCGGTAAATTTTTGTTGTATTTTGCAGGGTTGTCGGTTTTTCGGCGGCGATGCTTTTATTATCGATGATCAGCCTGGCAAAGAGATTTGTCAGCTGTTTATGTTCGAGGATGAGATCGGCGCGGAGACGATTCAGGTCGGTTACATGGTACTCTTCCCGGTATGCGCAGATATTTGTGTTCTCGAAGGCAAGATCGGAGGAAATACCCATTATTCCGGCAAGAAGAATATTAACCAGGCTCTTCATCCGCGATAACCTTTCCGTCTTTTAGCAGGATGGAATGTCGTGCCTTACCGATCACCATGGGATCGTGGGAAGAAAAAATAATAGTTACTCCCTCCTCTTTGTTGAGTAGTTCCATCATGTCCATTAAAGAGGCAGCGCTCTTTGAATCAAGGTTGGCGGTCGGTTCATCGGCCAGGATGAGTTGTGGCGTGGCTGCGACCGCTCTAGCCACGGCGACGCGCTGTTGCTGACCGCCACTGAGTTGGTTTGGTAATTTTTCCAGCAGGGTATTAATACCCAGTTTTTGGGCGACCTCAAGCGCACGTAAATCACATTCTTCCTGGGGCCGTCCTTGTAATTTCATAATATATTTGATGTTTTCTCCAGCGCTGAGTACCGGTATAAGATTATAGGCTTGAAAGACGAAACCGATATGGTCACGCCGGGTTTTGGAGAGTTCTTTCTCTGGTAGTTTTGTGATGTGTATGTTATTGAGGATTATTTCGCCGTGGCTTGCTTCTTCAAGGCCACCTATGATATTGAGCAGGGTGGTTTTGCCGCTGCCCGAGGGACCCGACAGTACGGCAAAATCACCTTTGCCGATATTGAGGTTGACATCCTCAAGGGCGGTAATCATGACCTCTTTGTTTGGTAGAAACACTTTGCCGATATTTTTAATTTGTAGGAAGTCAGGCATGTTAGTCACCTTTATATGGTGTTGATTGCATCTATTGGTCTTGTCCGTTTAAGGATCCGTAAAGGGAGCAAAACGGAGAAAAAAGTTGCAAGAACAACGGCGATCAGGGCCGTGATAAAGTAGCCGGGTCGAATAACACCGTAGGTAATTGCGTCCACCCCGAATTCGTCCAGGGCATCGCTGAATATGGAGAGGTCAAGACCGTATATTTTGAAATAATAAAGGGTGATCAGACCGAGTAAGGCGCCCAGGCCGAAACCGGTAAGACCAAGAAGGAAGGATTCCGTAAAAAGGATGGTGCCGATCTGATTGAAACCGGTGCCGATGGCCATCATAATGCCGAATTCCCGTAATCTTTCCAGTACCGACACCAGCATTACACCAAAAATACCCAGGGCGGCGGCGCAGAATATCAACAGATTGGTGACCAGGCTAAAACCTTCCATCATTACCTTTGACTGCAGCAGGGCCGGATAGAGTTCGTCCCAGCGCAGGATATCGAGATCAGCAAATTTTAGTTTAAGATCCTGTTGTATGGCGTGGATTTGTTCGTCATCTTTTAAAATAACGGCAATCTGGCCGGCCCCCTTATCCTTGCTCAGTAGTCTTCGCATGGTCTTTTCTGCAAGAAAAACACCGTTTTCATCCAGGCCCATATTGTTGGTCTTGAGGATACCGCTTATTTTGAGCGGTGTTGAGGAGACTTCTCCGGCCCCGTCCTGGGCCGAGACAATAATCTTACTGCCGAGGGCCACCTGTAGTTTATTTGCGAGTTTGAAGCCGATTATCGCCCCCCGTTCTTTTTTGCCAAAATCAAATTCACCACTGTACAGGTAAGCGGCGAGGCGGCCATGCTTTTTCTCTTTAAGCGGGTCTATACCGATGAGGCGTACCCCGTGCGAATAGTGGGCGGTTGCCGCCAATCCGTCCTGGAGCAGTCGCGCCGCAAAACTTTTTACTCGTTTATCGGCCTTGAGAAATGCATCCAAGTCCGTTGGTTCTTCTATCCAGTTGTGAAGATCCGGATCCAGCCTGTACCCTCCGGCAAAGAGGGAGAGATGGCCGCTGTCGCTGCGAATGGCGTTGTCGATCATCTGCCGGGTCATACCGTCGTAAATGCCCTCCATAAAGAGTAGGCCCCAGAGGCTGACGGCGATCATTGTCACCAGTAGTATTGAACGGGTGCGGCGGCGCAGCAGTGAAGCAAGGGAGATCTTGATAATTGTCTTAAACATGTCGCATTGCCTCAACGGGTTTATATCGATTTATTTTTAAGATGGGGTAGAGGGTAGAAAGGAGAGAGAGGATAAACATTACCGCCATATCACGCAGGATGGTAACGGGGTTGAAGGCGGTGGGGATGGCTGATGCCGCCAGACCATACTGCTTGAACTGATCTTCAAAGCCGGAAAAGACAATGGGATGTTGCTGAAAATACCAGGCAAATATTGCACCGAGCAGGCCGCCGATGATTACTCCGATCAGGGTCAGAAGAGTGCTTTCCAACAGGAGTAGGCCAAAAATCTGGCCAGGTGTTGTGCCTATTGCCCGCAGGACACCCAGTTCCCGGATGCGACTAAATACGTTTAGCAGGGTGTAGATCATTATTACAAAGAATATAACGATAAAGATGATTCCCAGGGTGATGTAACCGAAAATGGAATCTAGCTCCATGCCTTTTACCAGGTCGGCCATGGTTTCGGTCCAACTTGCCGATTGGTATTTGGGGCCGAGACATTTACCCAGCCGTTTGGCGAGATCGTCGGCCAGCTTCGGATTCCCGGGCAGAACGATAATGTGGGTGGCATAATTATCGGAGGCCATGAGTTGGTCGAAATATGGTTTTGCCAAAAAGGCGGCATTGGCGTCAAATTCGTAAAGACCGGTACGGAAAATACCCTTTACCCGCAGGATATCTGCAGCAAAGGAATAGTCGGCTCCGGTGCCGATAAAGGTCAGTTTGTCACCCACATCCACGTGCAGACGCTTGGCCAACTCGCAACCGATATACAGTTTGTCGCCATCGTTTGCGGCCAGGAAATCTCCCTTTTGCAGGGAAGAGGCAAGGCGGGATAGTTCCAGTTCTTTTTTTGGTTCAATACCCGCGAGCATACCGCCCACGGCCTTGTTGCCGACAGAAAAGAGGACATATGATTCAAAACGGCTGGCGAACTTGGCAACAGTATCAATTCCCGACAGTTTTTGCGTAGCCGTTTTAATGTCGAAGATCAAATGTTCATAGCTCGGCTCGTCCCGGAACTTTACTCCGGTTATCTGGATATAGCCGGGGTAGATCTCCACTGCATTTTTTATCATTGTCTGGTGGGAGCCGTCCATCCAGGCCGTCGCAAAGACCAACAGGGCCGTGGTAATGCTTATCAGCAGCAGGGTAACGATACTGCGCTGTCCATGGGCTGTTATATTGCGTAGTGCAAGTCTTATAAACATGTATGTGTCCTGGCTGTCGGCATTTTATTTGTTATCAGTCAATGTTGTTAATTTAAAACCCTGGGTTCCATTTCGACCATGGCATCTGAAAATCACCTAGAAAATCTTTTCAGGGCCCGTTTACTGAAATAGGAGCGGCTGACCTCCTCATCAAAGACGGCGTTGGATATTGTAATATGTGTTTCATGGCCTCTTTTGGCCGCCTCCCTGGGGAGCATCAGCCATTTTGTCGCATAAAAGCGTTTGCCGAAGGACCGAATATCTGAATAGATCAGTTCGCGAATCAGTGTATTATTTTCGTCATAGTAGGAAACGCGGGTTGGTAGATAATAATGTTTTGAAATCTCCATAATTATTTTCCCCCAGACAACAGCCGCCTCCTCTTTTGGCAGTAGTTCAATTAGATAAACATCTTCTGATTTCCGGAGAAATTTAGCGGTATAGTCATCACTGATGGAGCTTTCCCTGACCAGATCATCGTTGCTGAAATCGCTGCCCATCCAACTTTGCAGCATCATGGAGGCCGGAATTTTGATGGTTTTTTCAATCCTCGGTACATATTGCCACATATTATTGTCGATCTTTAAAAAGGTGATGCCCTTGTCCTTGCCGGGGAAAAGGATCTTGATAAATGATTTTTCCTTACCGATGGAATAGCTCTTCATCTTTATGGTTCGCTTGCCGTGTTGTGTTATTACCGTCATGCTTATTTCCATAACGGCGGTTTTGCCGTTGAGGTTATCTTCAACTCTTTTGATGATTTGTGATGCGTCTTCCGCCGGGGAAAGGTCGGGTAATAACAGGAACAGCAAAGGGAAGATGATGAAAAATGTTTTCAGATCTGATTTTTTAAAGTTCATTACCCGCTCCCTGGTTATTTTTTCGGTGCCATTAAGGCTATAAAACCACGTTCAACCGAGTGCCAGTTTTCTTCATTATCCTTTAATCCACTCATTGTTGTAAGGGCGATACCCATACCATCGAGAATCCCGGTAATCAGAGAGGCCAGGCCGTCGGGGTGGATGGCGGGGCTGATAACCCCCTTTTTTTCCAGTTGAGATAAAGAGATTTTCAGGGAGTTGCGAAAGGAATCGTAGAGGTTCATTAACTCATTGCGTACCGTTTCGCTGTGTCTTAGTGCACCTAATCCTTCTAAAAAAAGGTAGAAATAATCGGGATCTGTCTGCACAATTTTTTTAAAAGTCTCGACTAGTTTTTTTGCAACCATTTCAACGGAGGTACAGTTATTTATTATATCGGTCACGATTTTATCGCCCTCTTCCATATTGGCGCGTAGTACCCTGGCGAGCATCTCCTCTTTGTTTTTAAAATGATAATGGAGAAGGCCTCGACTCACCCCGGCCTCTTCCGCAACTTTGGCAATGGTTGTTTTAGCGTAACCATACCTTGCCAAAACCCGTTTGCTTGCATCGAGTATTATCTCAATTTTTTCATTTGCTCTTTTTGTTTTTTTTGCAGTCATGTTTCATTTAAATCCTGCAGCCGGAATCTGATAAAACAAATTTCATGCTGTTAAATTAATATATTATTGCAAATATTTTTTTTATGCCCTTTGGGATCGATAATCCAAGCGTCTCTACTTAGTGCAAAATTGCTTATTCATGGACAGACACTAACTATTAAATATGCTTTGTAATTAATACCTTGAAGTATTGATTACGGCAACCGTAAAATATTGGCTGGTTAACCAACCAATATTTATAATAATATTTCAGGGGTGGCGTCAAGCGGAAATAATAAAATATTACTGTTGGGAATATCAGTCCTGTCTTAAAGGGAGTAAATATTTTGTTGTTAGGTGGGGTAGGCCGGGTAATAGAGTAGTTATTGCACGTAGTTGCACTGTTGTTGCGGGTTTGATGCACATTGTGGCGGTCATTTTTAAACACTTGACAACAGGGTTGAACATTGTCTACTTATACCTGAATTTTGCAATTGGCAGATTTACAGGATATGCGGGTATCAACGGCGCTGGACGTGGGACAAATGCTTCAATGTCCTGGTTACCAGGCTGATTCGGTAAAAATGTCAAGCCCCAGGGATAATTTTAAGGGGCGTGGAATATAAAAAAGTGTTCATCAACCAGTGTCCGTGCAGAGATGGCTATTTTATCCTAGGGATAGCAACTGGTGTCCACCCAGAAGTGGTTATTTTGCCCTAACTCTTCGTTGCTTTCAAAATTTTATCCTCGGAATATTAACAATATGCCTGTGGTAAAATTTATCGAGGGCCTTGATTTAAAACAAAATATCTTATTGCTGGACAGACGCCGACTATATGTCTGGGGGAAAATTTATCGAGCACCTTTAGTTAAACTGGAAAGCGTAGACTTCGAAATTTTTTTTCTGGCCGGACACCAATTAAAAAAGGAGGATGTTTTATGAAAAGGTTCTGCACGTTTTTTGTTTTGCTTATTGTGGCGTCCATTATTCCGATAAAATCCGTTCTTGCTAAAGAAACCGTTGTTATATACACCTCCTTGGAAAATGAAGAAGTGGTGGAATATATCAAGCAGGCCAAGGCGGAGTTACCCGATCTTGATATCCAGGCCATTCGCCTTTCCACCGGTGAACTCGGTGCCAGGATGCTGGCCGAAAAAGATAACCCGCAGGCGGATTGCGTATGGGGCTGGGCGGTAACCAATATGGAGGAGTTTGTCCCCAGGAAAATGATAAAGCCCTATAAGCCCAAGGGTTGGGATAAAATACCGGCCCATTTCAAAGATCCCAACGGTTATTGGGTGGCGATTGATCTCTATGCGGCGGCCTTTGTTATCAATGATAAGGTTGTTGAGCAGAAAAAACTTCCCAGTCCTAAGGGTTGGAATGATCTTCTCAATCCGGCGTATAAGGATATGCTGATTATGCCCAATCCTGCGAGTTCGGGCACCGGTTTTCTTCAGGTGGCCAGTCTTCTTGAGATGATGGACAAGGATTATAAAACTAAAGCGGTTGAAGACAACGTTGCTTGGGAATTTTTAAAAAAACTCGATAAGAATATGGGCCAATATATCAAAAGCGGCTCAAAACCTGCTAAATTGACCGCCGCCGGTGAGTACGCTGTTGGATGTTCCTTTGCCTATGTATATTCGTCATTAAAGAAAAAAGGGTTCCCGGTGTCGATGATTTTACCGGAGGAAGGTGCTGGATTTGAACTGGAAGCAAACGCCCTGCTTGAGAGCGCCAGACACGAGGCGGCCGCCAAGAAATTCTTGGACTGGGCTATTTCCAAAAATGCAATGGAGGGATATGCCAAATTTAAACTGGGTGTAACTTATCCCAATATCAAGGGGCCAGGGGATATGCCTCCCCTTGATTCAATTAAGTTGGCCCCCATGGATTTCCCCTGGCAGTCCAAGAACAGGGCCAAGATCCTTGAGGTCTGGTCAAATCTTTTTCTCCATTAATAACCAGCATGGTTGGACCAAATTATCAGGTCACAGCCACAACGAACAATGAAAGCGACTCAAGAGTGAAACCACTTTCATATAAAATAATCCAGCTCTGAATTCTGTAAGATAGAGGATTAGATATTACTCCGTAAAAGCTGTAATAAAAAAAAGAAACAAGGCACTTATACAGGCTTACCGGTCATTTCCGGTGTTAGATCTAATTCCGATGAAAGATGTGAATTAGCCGCCTTTTGGCCTAAACCGCTGACCACGGCCGCCGTATTCCTCCGGCGGCCGCATCGGTTTGCTTTTGTTTGATTTTCATATTTTTTAAAGTGGCCGAGAGAAAATATAAGTCGGTCCGGCGTGTTGCTGGAGTCTTTATGAGTGGTCTGTGAGTTGTAAATAACATACTAATTTAACTGCATAACACACAATTTTTATTTTTACGTATAGGATTAAGGTACGTTTTAAAATAATAATGTCTTTATTGGAAAGGAGCGTATTCGAGAACCATGTCAAAACAACTTGTCTTAAGAAATATCAGTAAATCATTTGGTTCTCTTGTTGCGTTGGACAACGTTAATCTGGTTGTTGAACCGGGAGAGTTTATCTGTTTTTTAGGGCCCAGCGGTTGTGGAAAAACGACGTTGTTACGTATTATCACCGGCTTTGAATTTCAAACTTCAGGTGATATTTCTTATGGTGATATTAACCTTAACAACGTAATACCGCAGAAAAGGGATTTTGGTATTGTCTTTCAGTCCTATGCCCTTTTTCCCAATATGACGGTGTCACAAAATATTGCTTTTGGTTTAACGATGCGTAAGATGGCGCAGCATCTTATCAATAAGCGGGTTGATGAAATGCTGGAGCTGATGGGGCTTGCCGAATGGAAGTCGCATTACCCGTCCCAGTTGAGCGGCGGCCAGCAGCAGAGGGTGGCATTGGCCCGTGCCATCGCCATAAAACCGAATGTATTGTTACTCGATGAACCACTCAGCGCGCTCGATGCAAAAATCAGGGTGCGGCTGAGGGCTGTAATCAAGAGGTTGCAGCAGGATCTCGGTATCACCATGATCTATGTAACCCATGATCAGGAAGAAGCGCTGAGCATGGCCGATCGAGTCGTTGTTATGCGTGAAGGGCAGTTTCGTCAGGTTGGTTCTCCGTGGGAGATTTACAAGAAACCAAAGACAAGTTTTATTGCCGAGTTTGTCGGCACCTCCAATTTTTTTGAGGGTAAAAGAAATGGTGACTCCGTCACATATGGTCGGTCATCGCTCAAGGTTTCCGCAATGGATACGGTGGACAGCGAAACGGTCTACCTGGCCATTCGCCCCGAGGATATAGAAATTGTTGGCGCCACCATAGCCGAGGAGAGTTGTATCGGTGCAAATATAATTGATGCCAGGGCCGAACTTATAACGTTTCTTGGCCCCGTTGTCAGTATTACGGTCAATCTTGAGGGAAAGGAGTTGATGGTGGATATCGCCCAGAAGGAGTTTGCTAAAAAACCAATTACGTTGCAGGATAACCTGCGCCTCTATTTTCCCCCGGACGCATTCCATGTCTATTCGGAAATTTTCAGAAAATTGATTTAAATCATCGAATAATTTTTGCGAGGCAGGCCTGGAAAATGAATGCAACCCAAAGAGAAAAGAGTGTTGTGGACGGTTATACGGTTTCATCGGCACGGATGGAATTTGATAAATTTGTTGTCCCAACCGTAACCATTTTTATTTTAGTTTTACTGTCTTTTTTTATGCTTTTTCCCCTGTGGATGATCTTGAAGCTCAGTTTTTTCAAAGGGGGAGAGCTGGCACTGGCCAATTTTACTTTAAATAATTTCAAACAATATTTTACCACCGCCTACACACTTAGATCACTTTGGCACAGCCTCTATATATCGGCGGTGACAACGGTAATAGTAACCGTGCTTATCTTCTTTTTTGCCTACGCTCTGACACGAACCACCATCGTCGGTAAAACATTTTTTCGCAATATTATCATGATGCCGCTGGTGGCACCGTCAATTGTTCAAGCCCTGGCCCTGATCTATCTCTTTGGCCGCAACGGTCTGATCACCTCTCATTTTTTTCACACGGACTGGAATATTTATGGGGCGACCGGTATTATTGTCTCCGAGGTGTTGTATTGTCTGCCCCATGCCTTTGTGATTTTATTCACGACGCTTTCAGCGGTTGATATCCGCCTGGATGAAGCAGCGGAGAGCCTGGGGGCTTCGCCCTTTAAGGTGTTTACGCGTATTACCCTGCCGTCTGCGAAATACGGGATTATAAGCGCGGCCGCGTTGACGTTTAACCTGACTATTACCGATTTTGGTAACCCGGTGGTTATCGGTGGCAATTACAGCGTATTGGCCACGGAGATCTACGCGCAGGTGACAAATCTTTACAGGTTTGACCTGGGCGCCACCATTAGTATTATTTTGCTGGTGCCTTCCCTTGGCGCGTTCATGCTTAATTATTATATTTCCCGAAAAAGTTTTTCCATGATCAGCGGGGCCGCCCGGCCCTTTATCCCACCGACCAGGCGTCTTAAAAAAATAGTGTACAGCACGTTTTGTTATTTAATATCCTTTTCGATAATCTTAATTTTCGCCACGGTTATAATCGGCTCCTTCGTGAAAACCTGGCCCTACGACTGGTCGCTTACCCTGCAACATTATAATTTCCCATCCATCGGTGGTTATTCGGCCATCTGGACCAGTCTTTGGATTTCACTGGTGGTGGGTATTGTCGGCTCCTTTATTACCCTGGTCGCCGCCTATGCAATGGAAACAAGAAAACCATTTTTAAAGCAGGTCGTCTATTTTTTCTCGGTGATGCCCGCTGCTATTCCGGGTCTTGTCATGGGACTTGGCTATATCCTTGCTTTTAATAAGCCGTATTACTGGTTTTACGGTACACCCTGGATCATTGTTATTAACATTGTTATCTGCAATTTTACCCTTGGTATTCTTTCCAGTATTTCAAATTTAAAAAATATTGATCCGTCGATTGAAGAGGCGTCCATTAGCTTGGGGGGTGACACGCTGTCGACTTTTTTTAAAATTATCTTTCCCCTGTCAAGGGTCGCATTTATCCAGAATTTCACCTATTTTTTTATGCGCTCAATGACCACCATCAGTGCGGTGATTTTTTTGGTCTCGGCTTCGGTCCATCTGGCGGCCATTGAAATAATTATGCTCGACAACGATGGCTGGACCGCCAGTGCAAATGCCATGTGTACCTGTATTATTGTTATTGTTTTTGTAATGCTTGGCTTGTTGCATTTAATCAATAAATGGTCTGGATCAGCGGCTGGTAAAAATGTCGTGACAACTTCATAGGGTTGTTAACGGACCGGCCATCGCCGGGTTCTCCAGAAATGTGAGGTATTGATAGTGGCCGAGCGTAAGATTCAGGTATTATATGAAAATAAAGAGGAGCGGCGGATATGCAAGGTAATATAGAGGCGGTGACCTTTGATCTCTGGGACACTATTATTGTTGATGATTCCGACGAGCCCAAAAGGGCCGCAAAGGGGTTATCGTCAAAATATACAACCCGTCGGGAACTTGTCCGGGAGTTTCTTGAAAAGCATGGGCCGATTGCCGGGGAATTAGTGGAAATATCCTATGCTGCAATCGATGCCGCTTTCCGTAAGGTCTGGTATGATCATAGTGTTACCTGGTCGGTCAGTGATCGTCTCGGCCTGGTATTAAAGGGCCTTGACAGGACCCTGCCAGCGGCTGAAATGGTCGAGCTTGTCCGGCTCCATGAAGAGATGGAGTTGGAGATACAACCTGATATAGCGCCGGGTATTGTTGAGGCGGTAAAAGGCCTCCATGGCAAATATAAACTTGGGGTGATTTCTGATACCATTTTCAGTTCCGGTCGTGTGCTGAGAAAACTCCTGCGGGCACATAACCTTGAACAATATTTTGATGTATTTGTTTTTTCCGACGAAATAGGTTGCTCAAAACCTGATCCGCGTACTTTTAAGGCGGCTGCCAGGGGCCTTGGGGTCGATGTGACAAAGATAGTTCATGTGGGTGATCGGGATACAAAGGATATTAAAGGCCCGCAAAAGTTGGGCGCACAGGGTATATACACCACGGTAGTTAACGACCGGGGCAGTGATTCGACCAGTGCCGAGGCAATTTGTCGAAATTATGCGGATCTGGTCGAAATTGTAGATGCGTTGAATAAGAAATAGGCGGCGGAGGGAGAAATGGTGGATATTATACGTTTTCTTGTTATTGATGGGTATTCCAAATCCAGTCGCGATGATCTTGAAACTGCCGGTATGCAGCTTGCCTGGAAGCTTTATGGTGATATGGTGCAGAGAAATCTGCCGGAATCGGAATATGATGTTCTTTTGCCGAGTGATTCCGGCGTGGTAATGCCCACGGCCGAGGAACTGGAACAATACTCGGGAATACTCTGGACAGGTTGTAATCTCTGCATTTTTGATGACGATAACCCGAGCGTTATTAAGCAACTTAAGTTGGCGAGACTCTGTTATGAGATCGGTATCCCCAGTTTTGGCAGTTGCTGGGGTTTGCAGATTTCCGTGGTGGCCGCAGGTGGCAAGGTTGTGGCCAATCCAAGGGGTAAAGAGATGGGTATTGCCAGGAAGATAAAACTGTCAAAAGAAGGTTTATCCCATCCGATGATGAAGGGTAAACCGGCGGTGTACGAAGCGTTTATCAGCCATGACGATATGGTCTTGGAGATACCGGAGGGCGGGGTGGTTCTGGCTTCCAATGATTTCACGCCGGTTCAAGCCATGGCCATAACCCATAAAAAAGGGACGTTCTGGGCTGTCCAATATCACCCCGAATATAATCTTTATGAGATGGCGTGTCTGATTATTGCGAGGGAAGAAAAATTGATCCAGGGCGGATTTTTCAAACACCCCGATGAATTGAAGAGCATGGTCGATAAGATGAAACTCCTCTCTAGGGAGCCCGATAGAAAAGATCTTAGATGGCAGCTTGTTATAGACGGTGACGTACTTGCCACTGAAATAAAGGAATGTGAAATCAGAAATTGGATTTCAGAATTGGTTTTGCCCTACAGTGCGGAAAAAAGCGGAGAATAACGATGCATAACACTATTTCAAAATTTTCATTTCCAACCACCATCTATTTTGGCGCAGGTGCCGTGGACGAACTTGCCGGGTATCTGCGGGATATTGGTATTAAAAAACCGTTGCTGGTGACTGATCCCGGTATGTTGAAGACGGATGTCTTTCCCCGGGTTGAAAGGGTGTTAAAGGATTCTGGTGTTGCCTTTGCCCTTTTTGCCGGGGTTAATCCCAACCCGCTGGACAGTGATATTCAGAAAGCCGTGGATGTCTATGAAGCCGAAGAGTGCGACGGACTCATCGGTCTTGGTGGCGGCAGCGCTCTTGATGCATCGAAGATGGTTCAGGTTATTGCGGCCCATGGCGGCAGGGTGAATGATTACGATATTTCCGGCGGAGGTAATCAGAAAATAGTCGGACCGTTGCCCCCGATGATAGCCGTACCCACAACCTCCGGTACCGGCAGTGAGGTGGGGAGCTGTTCCGTTATAACATCGGTGGAGCTGGGTAGAAAATTTCTGGTGTGCAGCCCCTTGCTCATCCCGTCCATTGCCCTGCTTGATCCTGAACTCACCGTGGGAATGCCCGCCTCTCTCACGGCGGCAACTGGTATGGATGCTTTTACCCACTGTTTGGAGGCCCTGTCTGTTAAAGATTTCCATCCGATGTGTGATGCCATTGCCCTAAAGGGTATGGAATATGTGGCAAAATACCTTGAGGTGGCGGTGAAGGAGCCTGGTAATATTGAAGCTAGGGGATTTATGCAGCTTGCGGCCATGATGGGCGCCGTGGCCTTTCAAAAAGATCTCGGTGCCGTCCATTCCTTGTCCCATGCCCTGTCGGCCCATTGCCATGTTCCCCATGGCCTTGCCAATGCCGTCTGTCTTGTCGCGGTGATGAAATTTAATAAAAGCAGCTGTTTGGATGAATATGCCGAGGTTGCCGGCTGTTTTGGTATTAACACCTTGGCAATATCGCGGGAAGAGGCCGCTGAGAAGGCCATCGAGGCCGTTGCTGGTTTAAAAAAACGTATCGGTATAGCGGATAGATTGTCCGAGGTTGGGGTTAAGGAGGGTGACTTGGCGGAGTTGACGGAAAAGGCATTTCTCGACGGTTGCCATCAATCCAATCCGAGACCCTGCAGCAGGGATGATCTCGGGGAACTGTTCAGGCAGGTGCTATAAAAGGTCTTAATACTTGAGAAGGACTAAAAGATATGACGAAAGGATTTACCGGGACTATTTTGCAGGTTAACCTCAGTGATGGTGTGGTTGAGCGTCTTGAGATGGGAGCGGATTTTTATCGCATGTACATGGGCGGTAGTGGTTTTGGAGCTTATTTTCTTCTTAAGGGGCTGAAAAGAAAAACCGACGCCCTGGCTCCGGAAAATATTCTTACCATTGCGCCCGGTATTACCACGGCTGCCGCCGTAAGCGGTGTCAGCCGCTGCTGTATAACTGCCTTATCCCCCGAAACAGGGGGGGCGGGTGACAGCCAGCTGGGTGGTAGTATCGGTCCTTTTATTAAACGGGCCGGTTACGATGGTATAGTTATCAGCGGCAGGTCTGCGCACCCCTGTTATCTTCTTGTTGATGGCGATAATGTTGAAATCAGAAATGGCGCCCATCTCTGCGGGAAAACGGTCCTGGAGGCCCATGATGCGCTGACGGATGAGCATGGTGATAAAAATATTTCCATACTCCAGTGTGGGGTGGCGGGGGAAAATCTCGTTCGATTTGCCTGCCTTATCGGTGACTTTAATAATGTTGCCGGACGCGGAGGTATGGGTGCTGTATTCGGTAGCAAGAATATACGGGCCGTTGTGGTGAAAGGTGGTGGCTCCGTTGAGTTTGAGGATGGTGAAACCATGAAAGAGCTGGCCAGGC
The DNA here is from genome assembly GCA_964594945.1 of uncultured Desulfopila sp. GTDB lineage: Bacteria > Desulfobacterota > Desulfobulbia > Desulfobulbales > Desulfocapsaceae > Desulforhopalus_A. The sequence goes on along the minus strand of CAZQOD010000048.1, from coordinate 4,043 downwards.
TTGCCGCAAAGCGGTTGCCTGGTTCGGGTTTTCCCGAGATATTGCAAAAATTGGGGACTCCTGGTGTCACTGCCCCCCAGGCGGAGGGTGGTAATCTGGCAACCCATAATTTTTCCAGAAGTTGGCATAAAGATTATATGCAGCTGCATGGCGCTACCTATGAAAAGGAGCTTGGTGCCGGGAAAACCACCTGTTTTGCCTGTATTATCGGCTGTAGAAAGAAAGTGAAGGCTGAGTCCCCCTGGCCGGTTACGGAGCGACTGGGGGGGCCTGAGTTCGAAACCCTGGGTCTTTTAGGGTCCAATCTTGATATTACCAATGCAGCTGCGGTGGCCAAGGCCAATGAGTTATGCAATAATTACGGACTGGATACCATCTCGACGGGCGGGATCGCAGCTTATCTTTTTGAATGTCTGGAAAGTGGTCTGCTGAACCCCGCCGACTGTGATGGCAAAGAGCTTGGTTTTAACGACCCCGAAGGCCTGTTCTGGCTCATTGATAAAATTGTCAACCGACAGGGTATCGGTGATATACTCGCGGAAGGTTTTGCGGGCGCCATTGAAAAACTGGGAGAAAAAACCAGGCCATATGCCATCCACGTCAAAAATAAGGTACCGGCGGTTCACATGGCCCAGGTGAAACCGAGCCTGGCCTTGATGTATGCGGTCTGCCCGATCGGAGCCGATCATATGGCCAATGAACATGATTGGCTGCTGACAAGTGAGGCCGAGTTTTCAAAAAGCCTTGGTATACTGGGCGGCGGTGAACTTGATTGTGCGGATTTGAACAAGGTGCGTATGACGGTCTATTCCCAGTTTTTTTACAGTCTTCTCGACACCCTTTGCCTCTGCATGTTTTGCTGGGGGTGCGGCAGTCTTTTTAATTATCGGGATCTTGAAGATCTTCTCCGTTATGCCACCGGTTGGGAAAGTACAATGTTCGAATTGATGAAGGTGGGGGAGAGAAGGATCAATATGTTGCGTCAGATCAATATGCGGCAGGGGTTTACGGCCAAGGACGATATACTGCCGGAGCGTCTCTTTGCAAGGCTCCCCGATGGTCCCGCCCAAGGTCGTTCCGTTGACAGAACGGCCTTTAACAAGATGCGTGCTGACTATTATGAGTTAATGGGCTGGGATGCAATAACCGGTAATCCAAGGGACGGTAAGTTGCGTGATCTTGGTCTGGAATGGGCGATTTAGCCCGCCGGGGGGGCGTTTAAAGACGAACGGAGCGAAGACAATATCGATTTTGCGGGGAACCACCCCGCCCCTTTTATCTTTTAACAGGGCGGGGTGATGGTATTTATTGAGTTTTCTATTTCTTTTTAGTTGGGATTCGATCTTCACCGGGGAAGAGTTCCACCGACATTTCTTGTAGTTTGTATTTTTGGATCTTGCCACTGGCGGTCATCGGATAACTGTCCACAAAAGCGATATGTTTCGGGATCTTATAGCGGCTGATCTGGCCCCTGCAGAAATCCTGAACATCCTCCGGGGTGAGGTCGCTGTCCTCCTTTTTAATGATAAAAGCCCCGACTTCTTCCCCGTATTTTTTACTGGGTACGCCGACAACCTGAACATCGACAATCCCCGCTAGGGCAAAAAGATATTCTTCTATCTCCCTCGGGTAGATATTCTCCCCACCCCTGATAATCATATCCTTGTATCTTCCGGTGATGGCAAGATAACCGGAGTCGTCAATAATACCCAAGTCCCCTGAATGGAGCCAACCGTCGTCGTCGATGGCCTTGGCTGTGGCCTCTTCCATTTTATAGTAGCCGGACATGACATTATAACCCCGACAACATAACTCTCCCTGTTCGCCCGCTTCCAAGGTCTGATTGGTTTCAGGATCGACTATCTTCATCTCGATATGGGGCATGACCTTACCCACGGTCTCGGTGCGGCGTTGCATATTATCCGCCGGCAGGGTTTGGGTTATTACCGGAGAGGCTTCCGTCAGGCCGTAGCAGATGGTGATTTCGTTCATATGCATCTTGTCTATGACCTGTCGCATGATGTGTACCGGACATGGTGAGCCTGCCATAATACCGGTGCGCAGTGATGAAAAATTAAATTTATTAAAGAGGGTATGCTCGAGTATGGCGATGAACATGGTGGGAACACCGTAAAGGGCAGTGCATTGTTCCTGTTCGACCGCGGTCATAACCTGAACTGGCTCAAATTTTTCGGTGATAACCAGGGTGGCACTATGGCTCACCGCCGCCAACACACCCAAAACACAGCCAAAACAATGAAAAAGGGGCACGGGTAGACAAAGGCGGTCTTTATGGCTGAAGTTCTGATTGGCACCGATATAAAAACCGTTGTTGCCAATATTATAGTGGCTTAACATTACCCCTTTAGGGAATCCGGTGGTGCCGGAGGTATATTGCATATTAACAATATCATGGGGGTCTAGTTTAGCCTGTCGCTGCCCGTAGGCATCATCACTGGTCATGGCGGCAAGGGCCATGACTTCAGGTAATGAATAGAGGCCACGATGTTTTTCCGGACCGAGGAAGAATATTCTGCGGAGATGCGGGAAACGATCGGTTTTCAGTTTGCCCCGTTCCTGTTCCTTTAGTTCCGGGACAAGGTCGTATATTGTCTGCAGGTAGTCCGTGTCCTGGTATCCATCAATAATAAAAAGATTTTCGGTTTCTGACTGTTCAAGCAGATAGGCAAGTTCCGCATTCTTATAGCTGGTGTTGACGGTGAGCAGGATGGCGCCGATCTTTGCTGTGGCAAATTGCAGGGCAACCCAATAGGGGATGTTAGTGGCCCAGATTGCAACTTTTTCACCTTCCTTGACGCCCAAGGACATCAGCCCCTTGGCGAGGTTATCCACAACATCGGAAAATTCGCGGTAAGTCATGCGCAGGTCCCGATCAACGTAAACAATGGCCTCGTTGTCGGGGTGGGCTGCAACAGCTTCATCTAAAAGTTGTCCTAATGTTACCGCACGCAGGGAATCTTTCATGGTCTCTCCTAAGTGGGTATATGAAGTACAGCATAAATGGCAGCCGGTTTATCACCGTTGCAGCTCACGTAATGCGGTACCACGGAATTGTAATAGATGCTGTCCCCGGTTTCGAGGTTGTAGGTTTCCGTACCGTAGATTACCTCGATGGAACCACTGTTGACGACGATGAATTCTTCTCCTTCGTGACTGGAAAGCACCTTTTCCTGTGCCGACTCGGGCAGCAGCTCCACGTAGAACGGTTCCATGTTGCGGTCGCTTTTTCCCTTGCCGAGGGAATAAAATTTCAAAGCAACCGGTTTGTCTTTGCCACGCAGCATGCTGAGTTCACTCTTATGTTCCGCTTTACGGATGATAAGCGGGTCAGAACTGAGTTGGTCGTCTAGAAATGTACCCAGTCGTACATCCAGGGCGCGGGCAATTTTGAGAAGGGGGCCCAGGGATGGATAGACATTGTCTTCAATAACAGACTGTAAAAAATCAGTTTTTAATTCCGTTGCCTTTGCCAAATCATCAATGTTCATTTTTTGACGCTGCATGAACGCATCAATCCGTTGTCCAACCTTTTTGGATTTCATATTACTCCTGGAAAAATGGTTTAATAAGTGTCTGTTGTTTCTAACAGTTCCAAAACCGACAAGTTTGTTACAAGGTGATTTCAGGATGGAGATTTATGTTCGCCCGCAAATAACTGAATCCCAAAAAACGTTTCTGCACGAACTCTGCCTGACCATCAATATTTGTCTGTTAAACAGATATCGAACGCACCCCCGGTTACCATACCTTAAGCATTATTTTCCGGCAAGACCTCCTTTGTCAAGAAAACAGAATAAATATATAAAATGAAGTGATATGTGGCAACATGTATTTCCCGTTGTTCCTGCAGAGGTCCTGTCTGCAGATACCTCGGCCAAGGTCGAAAATAAGGTTTTACACGATATTTTGTTATTAAGTTATTGACATTATAATCTGTTCTGCACGGGATAAGTTTTTGGTGCCTTATTCCATAAAACCTATAAAGAAAAACAAGAAAATAAAGGTAATGTTCAACTTAACGG
>CAZQOD010000047.1:0-22362 GCA_964594945.1 uncultured Desulfopila sp. | reverse complement strand
CAAAATTTAATCCTCCGATAAAGCGAGGTACGAGACATCGAGATATCGCATATATTCCCGTGGTTAAATTTATTAAGCGCCTCGATTTAGTGCAAAATTGCTCCTCCACGGACAGGCACAAGTTAGTTTTAGAGGCGGCAGAAACAGGTAGGTAGTGGGATTGGCCGTCCGGCTCGCGTGCTACGGTTTCAGCAGTTTTTTATATCCGGGAGATATTGATTAAAATTCCAGTAGATCAAAGCCGTTTTCCTTGAGAAGAGCTGCGGTAACACCAATGGTGCCGGTTACGGAACATGATGGGCTGCGGGCTTTAAGGATAACACCTTGTACCCTTTGGGCGCGGGCGATCGTGAGTACCTGGTGCGCCCCTCGTATAAATTCCCCGGTACGATCAATGCCGCTTGCTGTTATCACCCGGGCCTTCCCGGCCAGTACATCTTTACCGTTACCTCCGATGATATCAGCGGCCTCCCTAGGCGTTGAGAGGCCGCCCATTTGTTCCGGGCAAACCGGGATCCATATCGAGTTCTGTAATTTTTTTATACAATTGGAGTCGGCTTTAATTTTACAGTCATAACGGCAGAGCAGTCCGATAAGACAACTGCTGACCAGGTAAGGTGTATTGTGGTTTGAGCTTTTCATAATTGGTAAATGAAGTGTATACTGAATTTATGAAAAAGCAACCGAGACAAAAATTCTCCCCCCTGCAACAGAGGAGATTTATGCTGATTGTTGTTGTGACGGGTGTATTGGCGTTGCTGTGGGTTATCTTTTCACCATGGTCAGGGCTGTGGCTGTTTATGGAAAAAAAGGCGGAACTAAGGGAATTACAAAGTAACAGTGTAAAGCTTGGGCAGGATAACAGTTCTTTGAAAAAGGAAATTGAACGATTACGGAGCGACCCGTCTTCCCTGGAAAAAATTGCCAGAAAAAAGTATAACCTGCTTAAAAAAAATGAACGCGTTTACGATTTTTCGCAACCAGATAAACGGAGATAAACTCTGCTTGTTGAGCCCACACGGGGCTGCTGTTACGACGCTCAGGAAAAACCCGACTTCGCTCCGCATCCTGACTGGTTGGGAGGTGACAGGGGCGAGCCGTTGTTGCGACCGATAACAGCGGCTGAGATAATTTTTTTTACATTTGTACTTTTACATTTGCTGCATATAATCTTTTCAGAAGATGTACTGGATGTGGTGAGGATTTCAAACTGATCCTTGCAATCTTCGCATTGATATTCATAAATAGGCATGGTGTATACTCCAGATTACCACAGAATTATTTTAGTAAATCTGTGAAAATATTACATTTTTTGCAGATTTCCAATTTGTCTCTCTGGTTGGTGTCATGGGTACACTCGCATAGGGTACCGGATAGAAACCAGCAGAGATGTCCGCTCTGGAACTCCCAGGCGGGACATTGCTCTTTTATTTCGCAGAATTTCTTTTCCCAACATGGGGTGAGACCACCCTTTCTGCCCCGTTGGTTGATAAGCAGAAAATAAATATGCCGTTCAATGTGGTTTGGTATGGTCCGCCAACCCTGTTCGTAACTGTGGATTGTTTTAAGTGACATACCAAGTAGTTCCGCCAGTTGTTTTTGGGTCTTACCAAGTTTTTTTCTGGAAAGACTGAATTCTTCTTTAGTCAAGGATAGTAGCCTCTAAAGTGATATGAGAAGTTTTTATTATGCCGTCAATATGGTATCTAACACCGGAAATGATCGGTAAGTCGGTGCAAGTGCCTTGTTTCTTGTTTTTAACTTGTAAAATCAATATATTACATTAAGTGTACAATATTTGAGTTGTGTTAATTTCGAGACAATATAATCATATGCCCAATAATTACCAGATTTGTCGCAAAAAGGCTGCGACTTTTTCTTTAAAAAATTGGAGAAAAGGATACCCCGTTACGGTACATATGGTTATTGTGTGGTGGAAGATCAAGATGGACAATTTGTTAAGGACAGGAATATGAAAATAAATATTTCTTACGGGAAAATTGCGGTATTGTTGTTGTGTATATTCTCTTTTATTGAGACTGGTTGTGTTAATTACATCAAAGTGCATTCGGGCAGTATTGTTTTGCCCGAAGGGCGCGTTCCTTTGGTCGACGGGGAAATTAAAGACGGCGTTTTGCAAACAAATGATCTGCGTATGGAATACCTGCTGAAGGGCTCTGACGAAGAGTTTACCTTTAGTGGGCAAATTTCTTTTGTTGGTGGAATTACAAATTCATATTCATTACTGCGGAGTTTTTTTATCAGGATGAGTTTTCTTGATGAGAAGGGGAAGGTGCTGAGTAGTGTCGATATTACACCTTTACTCAGAACCCTTAGCGGGATACCGGATATCATTGAATGTAAATCGTCTGGCAAAAGACCTGCGGGGAGTACGGCTGTCGCCTTTAATTATTATGGAATACTTATGGAAAATACCAAGAGTATGGGGCGGGGGGAACGGGAGGTGTTTTATATGCCGTTTGAGCGATAAATTGCGGGTGGAGTTCTGATCATGGCGGCTGGACATAAAGAGGCGGATATATTTGCAGCGATGGCTAGGGCCGATGTTCTCGGCATGGTGAAGAGTTATTTTTGTTATCAACAAGGTATCGGTATCCGTTATCTGCCACGTACGGATGCGGTGGCCGCTTTTTTACGTTTACAGTCCGAAGCTCTTTTTACATCCTCCGGCGGTGTGGATAGCGATGCTGGGGAAGCAGGGTCTAAGAGATTGATTGGTACCGGGGAAACGGTAGAGGATTTGGCGGATATTGAAGATGAAGTTGTTGCCTGCCGAGCCTGTGATTTACATAAAAAACGGTTTTATTCGGTGGCGGGCTGGGGGAGAAAATCGATCCGTCTGCTGATTGTCGGTGACTGGCTGATTGGTGATGATGGTTCCACAGTGGAGCAAGGTTTATTCTTTGGCGAAGAACAGGATCAGATGTTGAAAAGGATGCTGACGGCGATAAATCTTCCCCGTACAGATGTTTATATAACTAATGTTATTAAGTGTGTACTCCCTGAAAGAACACAACCCCTGGCCGACCATGTACGTTGTTGCCTTCCCCATTTGCATCGTCAGGTCTCAGCATTGGCACCGGAAATAATATGCACCATGGGGATGGTCGCAGCTCGGGCCGTTCTTAATCAGTCCCGCTCTCTATCCCAGTTGCGGGGTAGATTTCATAACTACATCAGCACGGACGGACACCCTATCCCATTGTTAACAACATATCATCCTTCCTATCTTCTTAGAAATCCGGAAATGAAGCAGGCGACCTGGCTTGATCTTCAAATGCTTGGTAAAAGGATGGGGTTAAAAAAAAGATAGTTTACGTCGGAAGATAGATCAGCTGCGGCTAACGAAAACCCGGCGGATGTTTTCCTGGTTGGTTCGGGCGTAGATTTTTTAAAAAAGAGGGGCAGCGGGGGGAAGAGCCGTTGGATCCCCTGTCAGAAGCTCAGGGTGAGTTGGTTACTGACCATGATAATGCTCTCCACGTCACTATAAACGTTGCGTTCAGTGAAAAGGTCGCCGGTGTCCATATAGCCGAAATGCATTTCGTAAGAGATATTGTCCAGCAGTTTGTAGATAATACCGAGGTTAGCTTCCCAGCTGGATTTATTGTCGAAGCGGAATGACTCAGGAGTCCAGAGATTTCTTGTGACACTGAATGCGCCGTGTAAAGAAATTTTTTGTGTGGCGTCGAATTGGGCGGAAAGGGCAATGGAGTTTGTATTAGAGGAACGGAGACTGGTCTCCGTGAGGGGCACAGTGCCCTCCAGTTCGTTATTTAAAATATCGGTCTTCGTATTTGTAATGAGGAGGGGTTTAAACTCCGTGCTACTGTTGAATATGGATGAATCAATATTGTTGAGAACGGGGGCGAGATTGTAAGACGTTATTTTGTAGGCATGGTGGGTCGAACCACCGGCGGAGGCGTAGCCGGGACAGCTGAGTGCCGGAAATATAAAACCAATTATCAGAAAGAAATTTTTCATAGCAAATCACCCGGTCGCCGACTCACTGGAGCGGTATACCAGCCTGGAAAGAAATGCCCTTTTATCACGAACACTTGGTTGTATATTTCATTTTATTCGCTTAAATGTCAAGTGAAAAATGCAGATGGACGTGTGGTTAATCAGGCTGGAGAAAAATGATAATGAGTCTTGTGGATGCTTTAGAAATATGCGATAAACAGAGTCTGTTTTTTTATCAGCTGATGTTGTTTCGTGCATTGGTTTGGGAGTATATGATTTAAATTTTGCGCGTAGAGTTTGAGAGAGGCAATTTAGTGCCTTACTCTATAAAACTTGTAAAGGAAAACAAGAAAACAAGAAAATAAAGGTAATGTTTAACTTAACAGGTTTATAACGGAAACAAGGCACTTACTTGTAGCTTGTCTGCGTTAGTAAAGTCGTGAATGTTTTTCGATGTTCGAAATAAGGAGAAATAATGCGAACGAAAATAGTTGTTGCCGTGTTGTTTTGTTGTTTTGCAAATTGGGTCAGTGTTGCAGATTGTGCAGAAAGTGATGAAATGCATCGTTTGGTTTTTGGAACATTTGATACTGATTCCGCTGGTGGGTATGCGTATTTGCATAATACTGTCCGGAGCATGTTGGCAGGCCGCTTGGCGGCCAAAGATCATATCATTATTTTGGATCATGCGGTCAGCGGCAAAGAAATCTCGGCATTGAAAAAGGGCGCAACTAAAGGCGGAGAAAATGCTGGTGAATTTACGGCTGATTACCTGTTGAGTGGAGCTCTTTTTTCCCTTAAAAAAGGGTTGAATGTACAGGTGACGCTCTATCCTTTTGCCCGGGGCCGACAGCCGCTCCATTTTTCTTTTCTTATGGAAGAACTCGACAATCTGATCCCCCGACTGGAGGAGATGTCTAGAGAAATTGCGGGTAAATTGCGGGGTGCACCCGTGGAAAAACATGTTTCCTTGCTTTCGACCAAAGGAATAGCCGGGTCCGGCCGCAAAGGTTTTGTTACGGCTCATCCGGAGGAGGCCTATAAAAGGGGGCAGTATTCGGGGACTATTATTGCCGAGAGCGATATGATACATGTCGCGGCGAAAGGCGTAAAACGTACTGCCGGGCTGGATAGTGAAGTGTCCGTTATGGCCGTGGGGGATGTGAGTGGTGACGGTGAAGAGGAAATTATTGCTTTGTCGGGTAGCAAACTGCAGATTTTTCGTTTGCAGAAGAGAAAAATTTTAAAGGTTGCCCAGTTGTCTCTGCCTGCGTCTTTGGCGGTTCATGCTGTAAATATAGCCAATCTCGATGGTGACGGCGGAGAAAAAATGTATATAAGTGCCACGGATGGTTTACAAGTATCTTCTATGATACTTTCCTGGTCTGAACATGACGGTTTCAGGACAATTGTCCGTGATGTACCTTGGTACCTGCGACCCATATTATTGCCGGGGAAGGGCTGGATCCTGGCTGGTCAGCGGCGGGGGGTACAAAAAACTGACCTGATTCGTCCCGGTATCTATCAACTGCGGTTGAGCGGCGGTGAAATAAAAAAAGTACAGCGTCTTGCCTTGCCGGTTAGTATAAATCTCTTTGAATTTATCCACGCTGATCTTGACGGTGACGGTGCCTGTGAAATCGTGGCAATCGATCAACGCGATAGAATAAGGGTGTTTGACCAAAATAATGCATTGCTTTGGGTCAGTGAAAAAACATTCGGCGGTACGAAAAGATATATAGGCCCCAACCAGGGTGAAGCAACGGATGAGCAGAGCCGAACGGGTTTTTCCGTGGATGAAAACGCGGAGAGGGAACTCTTGTTTATCCCGACCAGACTGGTGGCCATGGATTTAAATGGTGATAATAGGCAGGAAATAATGGTGGGTGAACATGAAAAATCTTCTTTAAATGTTTTTTACAGGTTGCGTAAATACAGTGGTGGTGCAGTCGTTGGTCTGTCTTGGAATGGCGCGGCAATGCAGGAAGTATGGAGGACAGGTAAGTTCAGGGGTTATATGGTCGGTTTTGACTTTAGAGTATTGGCCGACGGTGCAAAAGAAAATTCCTTAAAGCCGGAAAAACCGGGAAAAGTTGGTCGAATTTATGTAGTAACAATCCCTAACGGCGGGACTATAAGTTCATTTTTACCGGGCATGTCAGAGTCGCTGATATCGGTATATGATATGGTTTTTACAGATGGAAAGGATGCATGATATTGAATAAAGCGCTTAAAAGTATAAAAAATTATACCGCCGGGTAAAAAAATCTTGACAAAGAATTTAGCTGCGTATAACTTACCATAAGTAATGTAATTCTTTGCTCGTGTTTTCTTTAGGTAGAGAATGTAATCGGCGACGAGGTCGTTGTTACGGCAAAGAGGAAAGTAAGCTCCCCGCGAGGGGAATAAAAAGTAATCGGGAGAGATAAAGAAATGAAGAAAATTATTGCTTCAGCTGTAGGTCTCGTGATGGTTGGTGGTGTTGCTGTTACCGCCGCGTCAGCTGTGGAAAATCAGTTTGGCGGATACTGGCGCGTGCGTTCCTACGTAATGGATAATTTTGATGGCAAAGATAGTGCAAGTGTATGGGTTACCGATAGCCGTACCCGTCTCTACTATACTGCCAAGTTTAATGATGATTTTAAATTTGTAAACAAGTTTGAGTTTAATACCCGTTGGGGTGATAATAACGGTGGCGATGTTGGTGCCGATGGAACAAAAATCTGGAAGATTAAAAACTCATACGCCGATTTTACCCTCGGCGCCGTGCATACCAAGCTTGGTATCCAGGCAGCGGCTGTAGCCCGTGGCTTTATCTTCGATGACGATTTCTCAGGGATCAATCTCAGTGCGAATCTTGGTACCGTGAGCCCGACTTTTGTTTATATTGCGGTTGATGACGAAAATGTTGCGGGTAACACTGCGGACTCTTCCATTTCTGCTGTAATTGTACCTATTAAGGTTAGTGATGCGGTTAGCGTAACTCCTTATTTTGTTTACCATACAATAAGCGGTCAGGAGACTGATAACTTCTATATCGGTGCCGATGTTGACCTGAAGATGGACGCTGTATCTGGATGGGGTACTTTTATCTATAACGGTGGTACGGTAAATGATAATGATAATTCCGGTTTTCTCGTAGCTGGTGGTGTTAATGCTGGAATCGCTCATGGTCAGGCTTTCTATGCAACCGGTGATGATGATGCTAACGATACTGATAATGATCAGTTTGTATCGGCTCCCGGACAGTGCTACTACTGGTCTGAGATCATGGGTTATGGTACCTTTGATGCGGCTGCCTCTGCCGGCTCTCCGGCTGGTAACATCAGTAATATTATCGCGTTTAACGGTGGTGTTACCGTTAAGCCCGTTGATAAACTGACCCTCAGTGGTGATGTATGGTATGCGATGCTCGCGGAAGAGGATGCCAACGGAAACGATGAGCTTGGTCTTGAACTGGATGGTAAAGCAAAGTACGCTCTGATGGATAATCTTAATCTTGAACTGGTTTTTGCTTATCTCTTCTCCGGTGATGCGACAGGTCCTGAAGATGTACTCGAAGCTGGTGCACGTATCTCTCTTAGTTTCTAAGTTGAAGAAAGATATAACCTGCTGTTGTTAAGTAGTGGGGCCCGATGGAGTTTATCCATCGGGCCTTTTTTTTTGGCTTTGGAAAAAGAAGTCGTATTTTGCGTGTAAGCTTAAGGTTATAATAAATCCGGATTAGACGGTAATGATAGAAAAATTGCCTCCCCGTTGGCCCATATTATTTATTGTCATGGCCGGTGTCTTTTTATCGACCATGGACAGTGGCATGGTGAACGTTGCCCTGCCGACGATTATGCGTGCATTTTCCCTACCTTTACAGGAGGCCAAAAGCGTTGTCACTTTTTACTTGGGTACTATTACGGTAAGTCTTGTTTTTTGGGGAAGATTATCAGACCGGGTTGGTAAAGGGCTTATATACCTGGTCGGGGTTCTTATTTTTGCCATTGGCACAACATGTTGTTTTTTCGCCGTTAATTTTACAATATTACTGGCAAGTCGTATAGTTCAGGCCTGTGGTGCCTCAATGATGATGTCCACGGGACCTGCAATTATTAAAACTGTCTTTCAAGAAGATCATCTGGGTAGGAGTCTTGGCCTTGTCGGAGTGGCCACTGCCTGCGGTCTTTTATCCGGCCCGTATATTAGTGGAGTTTTGATTGAAGAATATTCCTGGCGGGTGATTTTTATTATCAGCCTACCCGTTTGTGGTCTTGTTTTGTTCTTTGGTTCTTTTCTATTTTTTAGAAAATTCCCCGGTGCAAATGAATATGGATCCAAAGGATTTGACTGGCGGGGTAGTTGTTGCTGGATAGTCATAGTTGTGTTGTTTCTCTCCATCTTTCAAAAAACCGAGACCCTGTTAAGCTGGTTGACTGGCATTGTTTTTTTCTTATTGCTTCTGTCTATTTATATATTTGTGCGTATTGAAAAAAAGGTTTCTTATCCTATTTTGCCAATGTTCCTCCTTGAAAAAAAATTTTACTGGGTTGCCGTTATAACGGCGGCTCTGTCATTTGGCGTGCTTTTTTGCGTCTTAGTGTTGATTCCATTTTATCTTGATTTCATTCTTCATTTGTCCGTTGCCCAAATCGGTGAAATCATGATGGCTGTGCCGACGACCCTTATCGTACTGTCGCCCCTGTCTGGCGCCCTATATGATAAAATTGGTGCCCGTCTGCTGACCACTGTCGGTCTGGCTATATCATCCTGCGCACTTATCAGTCTTGCCTTTCTCTCCAGTAGCAGCACATCCTTTACCGTGGCATTGCGCCTTGCCCTACTTGGTGCAGGTCAATCGGTTTTTCTTTCCCCCAACTCCGCCTCGGTACTGTCCCACGTGGGAAACAAGTACTCCAGTATTAGCGCTGGTATTCTTGCTACGGCCAGGAATATGGGAATGGTCTCCGGTGCCGCTTTGGCGGCAGGCTTGTTTTCCGTGTTTTTTTCCCATATAAGTGGCGGTGGAACCCTCGATGGCTATAATGTGGGACAGCAGAATGATTTTCTTCTTGCCCTCCGCTACACATTTATTGTTGCTTCTATAATGGGTTGTTTTGGTTGCCTGGTCTCCTCTTTACGGGATTAACAGACATTAGCCATATTGGTTGCCTTGAAAGCTGCTAATTTAACCGTGTCACTAAATGAATATTTTGTTATATAGTGGCTTCAGTTTACTGTTTTAGCAGAGCAATATTGCCTAAAAACTGGTGGTGACTTCGTTGGACGAATATTTCAAAGAGGGGGGATTGTTGTCATCTTGCCTATCGGGCTTTGAAGCTCGCAGCGGGCAGATTGAGATGGCTGCTGCCGTAAAAAGGTTGCTTTTTGAAGAAAATTCCGGGGATAAACAGGACAATGTCTGTGGGACACTAGTTGTTGAGGCCGAAACCGGTATTGGTAAAACCCTGGCTTATTTGATACCTGCCGCTCTCTCCGGAAAGCGTGTTATTATTTCCACTGCGACTTTGAATTTACAGGATCAGTTGATCAATAAAGATATTCCACTGGTCGAAAAAATTATAAACAGCGATTTATCAGCCATCTCTTTTAAAGGCAGACAGAATTATCTTTGCCTATACCGCTGGTTTCAGTTCCGTTCCAATCCGCAGTTATCACTACTTGATAACCCCCTGGTCTCCAAAATTGACAGTTGGCTTAATGATACGGTCGTTGGTGATAGGGCCGAACTCGACTGGTTACATGATAAATCGCCACTTTGGCCTAAAATATCTTCTTATTCAAATCAATGTTTGGGCGGTGATTGCCCGGAGTCTGCCAGCTGTTATATTAATTTACTTAGGAAGCGGGCCGGTTCTGCCAGGCTTATTATTGTTAATCACCACCTGTTTTTTTCAGATCTTGTCCTTCGTAAAAATGGTTATGGTGAGTTGTTACCTCGCTATGAGGCGGTCATATTTGATGAGGCCCATCATCTAGAGAACGTGGCCAGTACTTTTTTTGGTAAGAGTTTTAGTCAGTATCAGCTGTTAGATCTCCTTTCCGACCTCGAAAGAGCTGCAAAATCTGATCTCTTGGATGATCGGATGGATGAATTGTTGGCAACTATTGGCGGTTTAAAACGTCGAACAGAAGAGTTTTCGCATCTCTTTGGTCAGAAGACCGGTCGTTTTGCGCTACGTGATTTTATAGACAGGATCGGGAGTAAACGCTATCAAAGTGAGATAGAATTTTTAGCAAAAGGTTTAGAAAATTTACAAAAGAAGATAGAAGATTATGTTGATCATGGTGAAGTATGGCGGGGGTTTGGCAAAAGGGCCACCGAGCTCAATGAAAATTTATGCTCAATAGGTCTTTTTCCCCAGGAAGAGGATGCAAAGTTTGTCCACTGGTACGAAAAAAGAGAGCGTTCACTTGTCCTTTTAGCGACACCGATCGAAGTCGCCGCTGAGTTGAAAGAAAATCTTTATTCCTCCGTGCGCAGTTGTATTTTAACGTCGGCGACACTGTCCACCGGTGGTAATTTCAGTTATATTAAAGAGCGCCTGGGTCTTGCGGACAGCAGTGAATTTTTACAGTTTAGTTCTCCTTTTGATTATAGTAGTAAAACAATGGTTTATGTGCCGGAGTCCGGTTTTCCGGAACCATCGTCTCCTCAATTTTACGGGGATGTTTGCGCGAATATTCTCGAAATTTTAAAATTGAGTAGAGGAAGAGCCCTGGTACTTTTCACCAGTTTTAAGGGTATGGATACTGTGGCGTTGTACCTTGAAGATAGACTGGATTATTCAGTATTGGTCCAGGGCAGTGCCTCCCGGAGTTCGCTTTTAAAAAAATTTAGAGAGGAAACCAATTCGGTTTTATTGGCTGTGGCAAGTTTCTGGGAGGGAGTTGATGTTGCCGGCGAAACATTAAGTTGTGTAATAATTGAAAAATTACCCTTTGAAGTTCCAAGTGATCCGGTAATTCAGGCTCGAATTAAGTCAATTAATGATAGAGATGGAAAACCATTTTTTGAGTTTCAGGTACCAAGGGCCATCCTGACTTTGCGGCAGGGGGTGGGGAGGTTAATGCGCTCGTCAGCGGACAGGGGTGTTATAGCTATTATGGATGTTCGTCTTTTCAGTAAAGGATACGGTCGAACGTTTTTAAGAAGTTTGCCGCCGTCTCCCGTTAGTCGTGATATGACTGATGTGGCTGGATTTTTTAAAGATCGGCGAATTTAGATGTGGATTTTTTAATCGGTAAGCAGGCTTTTTTGATTATGGGGAAAAGTTGACAAAAGCTATAGGAGAAATTATGCAGTTGTTGGTTGCTAACATATTGATTTAAATAAAAAATATTTTTTATGTTTTATGTGTGCAAGGTCCAGGTGTGAAATTATTTATGAGAGATTCACAGGCAATCATTGAAACGATAAAAGCTGAGACGGTAATAATTGACCAATACATAAGGGAAGATCTCAGCTCCTTGAAGCCAGAGGTAGATGGCTTGTTGTACAGGGTACTTGAGTATGGATTACTCAGTGGCGGTAAACGTATTCGCCCACTGTTGTTGGTTTTATCCGCCCGCATGTGTGAAAATAGAAGAGAAGACGTTTATAGGCTTGGTTGCGCCTTTGAATATTTACATGCAGCCACCCTATTTCATGATGATATAATTGATAATTCAGATTTTCGCAGGGGTAAGGAGTCTGTTTTTAAAAAATTCGGGACTGTTGCAGCGATTTTAGCCGGTGATTTTTTGCATGCTTTGGCCATGGAAATTGTTGGTAAATTTTGTGGGGATAGAGGGCTTGCCGTTTTTTGTGGAGCGACAAAAGGGATGGTTGATGGCGAATTCCTACAGTTGAGAAATGCAGATAGACATAATATTTCCGAGCTTGATTATCATAGCACGATTATGGGAAAGACCGGTTTGTTGATTGCGGCAGCCTGTGAAATTGGTGCAATCTATGGTGGTGGTAATAATTCGGAAATTAAGGCGTTGAGAGAATATGGGGTGAATTTAGGCTGCGCTTTTCAAATAGTGGATGATCTGCTCGATTATCTGGGTGATGCGCAAACAACGGGCAAGGTGGTCGGTAATGATTTTTCGGAAGGGAAAATGACATTACCGTTGATTTTGGCAATTCGTGGAGCAGGAGAAAAGGATAGGGATCAGATGGTCGCCCTGTTGGAATCCGGAGGGATGGGGGATGGGTCTTTTAAGGAAATATGCGGTCTTATAACGAAATATGGTGGCTTTAAAAAGGCCGGGAGCAGGGCTTCGGACGCAGTGGAAAAGGGGTGTGCCGCCCTGATGATTTTCAAAAATAAAGATATTGCTCCAGAAAGGCAAATATTGGAAGAACTGGCACGCTATATCATTATCAGAAAAAAATAGAACTATATATTTATGTTCAAAAAGAAGAAAAAGAAACCCCGGAAGAGGGTGTCGAAAAAGAAAAAAATTCAACTGGAAAGTGTAAAGAGATTTCTATCTTTTGTCCTGTTGTCGCTGGTGTTGGCTATTTCAATTTGCGCGGTGGGATACGTGATTTTTTTCAGGACTGTTTTTGCCCGGGATATTCCGTCAGTACTGCAAGAAAACGCATCTTTGGAGTTGTCTGATACCTCAAGCCAGGTTAATTCAAGTAAGCAGTTACCAAAAGTTGCGATAATTATAGATGATCTGGGTTACAATAAAAAAAGGGATATTAGATTTTTAGCTTTTCCCCATGTGTTGACCTATTCTTTTCTTCCTTCCGCTCCGTATGCCGGAAAACTGGAAAAAATCGCCTTCGATTCCGGGAAAACGGTCTTGCTGCATCTGCCTTTGGAGCCAAGTGGTAAAAAATGGAACCCTGGACCCAAGGCAATTTATCTTTCTGATTCGCCGGTAGAGCAGAGGAAGAAGTTTGAAGATGCCCTGGCGTATGTACCCCATGCCACCGGGGTAAATAATCATATGGGTTCGCTTTTCACCACTGACTCAAGGGCTATGGCCCGTATTTTGACCCTGATAAAAGAGCATGGCCTCTTCTATATTGATAGTATTACCACCCCGGACAGCAAGGGTTTCAAAATAGCCGGGGAATTGGGGCTATACACCGCACAACGTAGTGTTTTTTTAGATAATAGCCAAGTGGAAACAGATATTTGTCTGCAATTAA
The DNA here is from genome assembly GCA_964594945.1 of uncultured Desulfopila sp. Classification (GTDB taxonomy): domain Bacteria; phylum Desulfobacterota; class Desulfobulbia; order Desulfobulbales; family Desulfocapsaceae; genus Desulforhopalus_A. Next base: position 9,218 of record CAZQOD010000047.1, on the reverse strand, counting down.
AAAAGCTTGTTAAAATTGCCGTGCTCAGGGGTAGGGCAATAGGGATTGGCCATCCCCACCATGCTACTTATCAGGCCTTAAAACACTGTATCCCTCTGTATGTAGATCGTGTTCTTTTTGTTAGTGTACGCGAGATGTGCAGGGTATCCGAGGTGAAAACCGAGAATTAAAATGATGGTCGTGTGGAGCTGCATTTTACAGTTGCATATATAAGTTTTTGAGGACTTGTTGTTTGGCATCATATTTGCTTGTAGATAATGAGATTTTTGGAAACGATTTATTCACAATATAATTGCAAGGGAAATGGTGAGAAAATGAAGAGTAAACTTGTGATCGGCTTTTTGACTGTTGGCTTTGTTTCGGCTGCGGCTACGTTGGTATCGGCGGCGACTATAACTCATGGAACTCCGGTAACCGCACCGGTGGTTGATGTTGACAAGGTCTCCACCTGGCAGACGACCGGCAATGATATGGACGGTATGAGGGTTACCGTGACTTATGCCAATGGGGGGACATCCACCGAGTACTGGTCCGATAATGTCGGCGCAGTGAGCAGTGATGGTTGGAGTCTGAGTATGACTGATTTTCAGGAAAACACCTTTTTGCAGACCCAGTGGTTATTTGATGTTGATGATAGTAAGGGACTTGAAATTGCCAGCCTGAAAATTGAGGCCCTGCTTGCAGATACCGTTTTTGACATTATAAACGAGTCTTCAGGAGGGTCTATTTATACTGAGCATACCCCCGGCTCTGCAGAGGGTCTTGCCGTAGATATAAATAATTATGGCCGTCCTTGGGAGAGGACTTCGTCCTATTCCGGCAATGTTCATGCTACCTATAGTGGCCAGGTGACATACCAGGGAGACAGCAGTTATGGTGATCTGTTTCAGACCCTGACTATTGATTTTACGGTGGGGGATTATTTCGGGAGCAGTACCGGGGACAGCCTGGCTTTTTATGCGGATACGGATAATTTGAAAGATCCCGTTCCCGAGCCTGCCACCATGCTCCTCTTTGGCGCAGGAATGGTTATGCTGGCGGGGAGAAGGGCGAAAAAAAGAAAGTAGAAGCTGTCTTACAGGGGATATTGATGATGGGGTAAGGCTTTTGTGGAGCTTTACTCCATTTTTTTTATTTTGTTCTCAATAATGGTGGCGATGTTCGGCAGCAGTTGAAGATTTCGTGGGTAGGCTAATATCAGTATCCGTAGTCGCTGGGCAAGTTGTACGGACTGCTTAAATATCCTCTTATTGTCTGATTTACTAAGGGCATGGGTATAACGGGAAAAATAACTGTTTGCTATGAGCCACAGTATCCGTTTGTTTAGTGGTATTTCTTCAATATTTGTTTCTTCCCCGTGGGTTAGGAAGATTATTGTTGTTAGTGGGACTCTTTTATTGCTGTAGTGGTGGGGCAGGGCGTAATTGTATTTATCGATAAAAGGGTTGATTTTTGTCAGGTTCGAAAAATTGATGCCGGTTGCCCGGGCTGCATCCGACCATATCTTGAGATTGGGTATGCCGGGTAAGAGTTCAATTGTGTCGGTTGTGATATTTATGGCTGTGATATCGTCTGTTATTAATCTATGGCCTCTGGCCAGGAGTGTTGCCGTAAGCGTTGATTTACCGCGGCCCTTCGCCCCCGTCACTATTATGCCTTGCCCCATAATGTCTATGGCACTGCCGTGCAGCACCATATAATCCCTTTGGCTCAATAATGCCGCCGGTAAAAAACTGTAGAAGGGTTGGATTAACTCATCGGGATGGCTTCCCTCGCATTGCCTGACCGTAATCCTCGTTCCTTGGTTGATTTCATAACAGCCCACGCCGTGCCAGAAAAATTTAAGGCCGTTGCCGGGTAGTCTATCAACGGTGATCCTTCCGTCGGGAGTCGTTTTTGGGCAGGGATATGCCGATTTGTTGATTATGATTTCTGGTGTGCGTGGTGCGGTTTTAGGGTAGGACGGCAAGCAGATATCAGACTGAACCTTATATCCATACAGGGTATAAAAATACACTTGTTTATCAGTTATACGCTCTGATAGAGTGGAGAAAGGTTAATTAGGAACATGGCCCTCTGCCGCCTATATGGTCAGAGCATGGTCCCTGTTCTTGGCCTAAAGTAAGTTCATGGGCTTTGCCTAGGATGGTGATCTGCGGTTTGCTATATTTTTGCTTTTCAGGCAATTGCCCACTGTTTTTTAAAGAGGTGCGAATTTTACTCGAATGTAGCATTATGTTTCTCCTTTGCACTGATTACAAGACAACCATTTTGATAGACTCAAACAGCGTAGTAAAAAAAACAGGTCATAGGGGTGGCAGGTTTCCGGTCTTAATTGTGTCTTGGTCGCTCTATTAATATACTCGATATTGATATAATTGTAAGTTGCTTCATTCATGGTGTCAAGGTTTAAGGAAAACCACGCTTTATCGATATGTAAAAAAGCATTGTAGAGGCTGGCGTTGAAGTTGGTTTTATTTTTTCGTAAGCGGATTTTCCCGGGGAGAATGTCGGCAAAGGCGTCGCGAACAATACGTCTGTTATACCCCTTGACGAATTTTTGTTCGGCGGGTAGGCCAAGGCAGAATTCGATAATTCTTTTATCAAAGTACGGATATACCACGTTAATTCCGAAATATAAGCCCTGTTGTTCAAAAAATTCTAAAGCCAGCTGCTGCCTGGGATGGGTAATGGACACCATATGGCTCAACTGTTCACTACGATCCCGGTGCGCACATCGGTTACTCTCTTGCAAAAGTCGTTCCTGAATGTTGGTTTTGGTGGCGAATGAACTGTTGAGATAGTTCGTCGCATTGAGAAATATTTTCTGGTCTGGGGAGCGGATGCCGGTGAATTGGAATATATCATAGCCGCATTCCCTAATTATGCGTAGAATGTTACCGATTGTTGATCTTAGACAGGGGTTAGTGCCGACAACGCTGCATTCTCTAAATAATCTGATAAAATGCCCTCCAAGGAGGAGTTCATTTAAAAAACCGAGGCCGTGTGAAATTGCGGTATCACCGTCATGTCCGTCAAAAAGTGTTCCTATACCCAGACATTGTGCCTTGATCATCAGGTTCCAGGGTGAGAAGAAATGTGGGGCAAAGAATGGTTCGTCTTTTATTTCACACATCTTATCGAAAATTGCACCGGCAGGGGGAGTATCTAGTAGTTCGGAATGGTTTTTATGTTGGTGTCTTTTTAAAATTGCGGAAAAATAATCCCTCTCGTCACATTCGCGGATTGTGTCGAAGACGGAGGAAAAAGTTTGCAGGGGGTGATGGAGATCACTTTGCAGTAGGGCTAAAATAACGGAGACGATGGTGGTGGAATCCAGTCCGCCACTTAAAAATGAACCCACGGGTCTGGCGGAGCGGAGCCTGCATCGGACACTGTCGATGAATAGTTCGCGGAAATGTTCCTGAAAAGCGGAATCGCTTTTATAATTATGATATACAGGTTCTAATTTACCGTAATGACGGGTGGTAACTCCGGATGCCCCGGCGACAAGGTTATGAGCGGCGGGTAGTCTGCTGATACCGTTATAAAAGGTGGATACGCAGTCGGTTATAACGGTGCTGAGATAATCAGCGATGCGTTCGTCGTTGATGGAAGTTTTAACCTGGCTAAGGGTACGAAGGGCTTTGATCTCTGAGGCGAAGGCGAAAAAGTATGGATTGTCACCAACATGGTAATAGAACGGTATAACACCCATGTGATCCCTGCCGCAAAAGAGCCTGTGGGCTGGTGCATCCCAGATGGCAAATGAAAAATCACCAAGGAGCCGGTTTGTACAATCGTCTTTATATTTCAAATAGGCGGCGAGGATAAGTTGGCTGTCACTGACCTCTTTTAACGGTATGGTAAAGTCGGTTGCCCGGTACAATTCTTCTCTATTGTCAAGTCGTCCCTGGAAGGCGATCCTGTATTTTCCCCCTTCAATCGAGTCGGGCAGTTGTGCAAATTTTGATTCAGGGGTGTTAAAGAGGATGAGATTGGCAAATCCGCAGCACGATTCACAGAAATAATGGATTCCGTCGGGGCCGCGATATTCCATGGCTGTGGCCATTTTAAGCAAATCTTCGCGGCGTACATCCTGGCCGTTAAAATAGACGATACCGGCTATGCCGCTCATGATATAATTCCACGCCCCATAAGGGGAAATTCGGAGTATTTTACTATTTCCGGTGTATTACCAAGGATGATTTCACCATTGAGGCTAAGCCAGGCATGGGCCTTGACCGTGGGGGGAGAATTTTTACGCACCCCGATATGTAGCTGTGTTACATAACCGTATCTGAAAAAGATAACCTGGCCGACAAGTGCCATGGAGAGACAAGTCGAGCGGGGTATAATGCGACCGGCCTCCTCTAAATATCTACATATTGTCCGTGGTGTCACATGTTGCCGTTTTTCCTCAGGCGCACCTATTTTCTGGTCGTTTGCCCTCTGTAACAGTGCAGGCAGCCGTCTTGTTCTGATGGCGATATTACGGTTAATAAGATAGCCGCATATTTCAAGAACAAGTCGCTTGTCGCTGCGGGGCAGGGAAAGAAATTTAATCAGTCTCTTCATTGTGGGTGATACAAGTCAGGCCGTTATTTTGCAACTCCTTGAGAAAAACTAATAAATCGAGGCAGCATTGTTTTTCTTCAACATCGTATTCAGCGGTTATCCTCTCAACAATCTGTTGGAAGGTACAGGGCTGTGCCAGACAATCCCAGATAGTGGTGGCAACGGGATCAAGGCTGCTGTAGATGCCTTTGCAGAAATCTAAAATGATTGTTTCGTTGTCAAGTTCGGTTGAAATAGAGTCGGAGGAGCGACAAAATTTGAGGTTACAAACCGGTTGACCATTGTAGAGCAATTCATCTGCGTTCATTTAAATTTCCATTTATGGACAGACTAGTTAATGCTTAAAAGACCTTTGCCCGGTGAACATCATGGTAACCTTGGGTTCCGCCTCATTACATGCCTCGATTGTTTCAAAATCCCGCATGGAGCCTCCGGCCTGGAGGATTGCGGAGATTCCTTGTTTTATACCGACATCGGCACCATCACGAAATGGGAAAAAGGCATCCGATATCATGACCGAACCCGGCAGATCGGCGCGATCTGTTAAAACCTTTGCGTCCACCTTATCTTTTTCAGCCGTATCTCTTTTCCCCTGCCTGATTGCCAGCTCAAGATCGGCATAGCCAATACCATAGGCATCGAAGGAGAGGATGTCAGCATATTTAATATAGGCTTTATGCACGGCAATTTCAGCTACTCCCACTCGATCCTGTTCGCCGGTTCCGATACCCACCGTACAACCATTTTTTACGTAAAGCACAGAGTTGGAGGTAACGCCGTGTTCCACAGCCCAGCCGAAAATCATATCTTCTATTTCCCTTGCTGTCGGCTGTCTGTCGCAATTGTATTCTTTATTCTGCCAGGTAGAGGTGGCAGGTTGTAAGTCATCAATTGAACGGATTGAGTTGACAGCAGATTGTTGTGCAATAATGCCACCATCAATAAGACTTTTAAAATCGACAAAACGGAAATTTTCAAAGTCGGTAAGTCTGTCGATATCGGAAATTTTTATTATACGCAGGTTTTTGCGTTGGGCGAGAATATCGAGGGTGCCGTCTTCAAAATCGGGGGCGCAGACAACTTCCAGGTAATTTTCTGAGAGTAATTTTGCAGTATCAGTATCGCAGGATCTGTTCATTACAACTGCACCACCAAAGGCGGCTATGCGATCGGTGCGCAGGGCGCGGTTAAAAGCGGTTGCCAAATGATCGTCCCATGCGGCCCCGCAAGGGTTGTTATGTTTAAGGATAACCGCTGCGGGTTTATCGGCGAGATATTTTATAATATTGAGGCCGTTATCAACATCCGTAAGATTAATCTTTCCGGGATGCTTGCCGACCTGAAGCATGTCTGCCACGGATATTGATGAAACAAGGCCATTGCCCGGTTCAATAAAAGAGCAGTCGCCCAGGGTCAGGTTGCCGTTGACCAGTTCGTACAGCGCCGCCTGTTGGTCTGGATTTTCGCCATAGCGTACTCCTCGTTCGTCTACCTTGCCGTCTTCCGTCCGGATCTTCCATGTCTTTTTGCGATAGACGAGTTGCTGGTCGCCAAAAGAAATGGTCATATCCATTGGGAAACTATCGCCTAATATACTGGAGTACATTTTTTTTAGATCGCCCATGGAACTGCCCTCAATTTTGGTATGATTTATAGTGTTAGTATACAGAAGAGGTGAGTCAGTATCAGTCGATTGTATTATAAAAAGAGTAAAAAGTATAGACTATGATTGGTTATCCATACATTTTACAACAGTTTTTTTGGAAATTTCTCTATTAACAAGCTGGCAGTAAGGTTTAATAGCTACCCCATCGCCGATTGTGCAATTATTGATAATTGTTCCCTGGTGTATTATGCATGACTCACCGATAGTGGAGTTGTTTGATATTGTTACGCCGGGGTGCAGAATGGAGTCAATGCCGATTACAGAGTGTGGGCAGACTGTTATTGATTCGGGGTTATACATAGTAACTCCCTGCTCCATTAAATGAGTATTTCTGCGCATGCTGAGTTCTTTTTGTGCTGCGGCAAGTTCGATTCGGGAATTGACTCCGAGGATATCAATAGGTGTTGATGCCCTATACCTCTCTACATGCTGTCCGCCGGCAACTGCGATTTTGACAATATCGGTTAGGTATACTTCACCCTGACTGTTGTCTGTGCCGACCATGTTGAGTGCATCGAAAAGAAAATTTGTATTAACGCAGTAAATGCCGCCATTAATCTCTTGTATTGCTAACTGTTCAGGGTGACAATCTTTTTGTTCCACAATCCCATTGATGTTACCGCTGGCATCACAGATTATCCGCCCATAATTTGTCGGATCTTCCAGAACCGTTGTCATTAATGTAATGGTCGCGTTGGTGCTGAGGTGATGGTTGAACATTTTTTTAAGAGTTTTGGTTTTGAGAAGGGGGGTGTCACCACAGAGGATCATAACTGTACCATCAAGTGAGCTTATATTGTTCTTGACAGATAAGACGGCGTGTCCTGTGCCGAGTTGATTTTCCTGGACTCCGAAGGTGAGACCGCTATTTTTTTTTAGAGCATCTTTAACCGTATCGCCTTGATGTCCGATGACGATGGTAGTATTGATCGGTTCAAGGGGTATAACCGCATTGATAACATGTTGTACCATCGGTGCAAAAAAAACCTCGTGCAGAACTTTTGCCCGATGGGATTTCATGCGTGTTCCTTTGCCGGCGGCGAGGATAATAACGGAAAGAGAATGGGGTTTCATGGCATGCACCTGTTTAGTCGGGTGGATTTTTTAAAATTATGAAGTTTGGTTAGTGGACGGTATATATAAATGAATAAAGATTGCCCCGCAATATTATCGTTTACCTTTGAAGAGATAGTGTCATATTTTTCAACTCATATATTTTGTCGGCAAGGGCGAGGGTTGCGGGACGATGGGTTATAATTATTATTGTTTTTTCTTCGAGTAATCTTTTGTTTTCGACAATAAATTGTTCTTCTCCCCGGGGATCAAACATAGCAGTTGCTTCATCGAGAATAAGTATTGCAGGCCGTTTGAGTAATGCTCTGGCAAGGGATAATCGCTGTTTTTGTCCACCGGAAAGTTTAATGCCGTTATCACCAATAAGGGTGTGGAACCCCTGGGGCAGGTCTTGTATAAAATCGTATGCTTGAGCGGCTTTTGTCGCCTCTTCGATTGCTTCTGTATCGGCATCTTCTTTACCGAAAAGAAGATTGTCAAGAACGGAACAGTTTCTTAAAAGTACATTTTGTTGAACAAGACCGATTTGTGAACGCAGGCTTTCAAGGGTAACATTCTGGATATCAATACCGTCTAGTAATATGTGACCGCTCCGGGGTGCATGGAACCTCATAAACAGGTGAGCAATACTACTCTTGCCCACCCCGTTTTCACCTGTGATAGCTATGGTTTCACCTGGTTTGATCGAGAGGTTAAGGTGTTTATATAATGGTTTACGGCCCGGATAGTTAAAAGAAATATCACAAAGAGTTATTTCACCTCTAAGTGGAGGAAGTATAGTCTCTGAAAAGTAATCTTCAGTTTTTGTTGCAAAAATAGTCATCAAACGGTTGGCCGCCGCCATGGTGCGTTGGATCTGCCCATATGCATCGGCAAGGGAGCTTAAGGGCCTGGTGAGCAGCATCCCGTAGAGCATTAAACTGACTATATCTGAAGTGGCAAGGGCGCCCGCCATTATATATTCACCGCCAAAAAACAAAATCGCAATAAGTGTGGATGCAGCAAGGAATATGGTGATCGGTGCCAAAAGTGCCTGTGATTTGAGGTATTGTGATGAGAGTTGGTACAAGGTCTCGTTACCGTTTTGAAAGCGGTTGGATTCGTGTCGCTCGCGATTATATGCCTTAATCAGAGATAAAGTGGCGAGGTTTTCTTCGGCTATGGAAAAAGTACGGCCATATTGCTGCATTAACCCTTTACTTACTGGTCGTATTTTACGGCCTAATAACCTTGTTGTGATAATAAAAAACGGAATCAGTAAACCACAAAGGGCAGCAACAAATGGTTGAATCAGGTATATACATATTAATGCCCCCGCTGCGGTAACAAAATGTGGGATCAGTCCAATTACAGTGACATTGACGAAGGTACTGATGACGGTACTATCATAGGTGATGAGCGATAGGACCTCACCATGTTTTCGATTAAAGTAAAAAGATATCGGCAGTGACTGGAGGTGATTGTAGAGTTTTGTTCGCAGCTGAACTGACATTCGCTCACTGGTAACTCCGGATTTTATCTTATAAGCGTAATTTAAGAGTGTTTGTATTGCAATAAGGATAAACCAGATAAAAAGAATTTGGCGATAGTTAAAGGAAAGCAATGATTGTGTGTGCATGAGTTGCGCAGAGAATTGCCCGGCGAGCCACGGCGTAAACAATGCTAGCCCGTTTTCAGCAAACATCAAGATAGTCAGTGTCAGGAGAATTTTAGATGATGGGGTGATCTGGCGGAGCAGGGGAGAGTAGTGTTGCCAGATCTTAGGTCGTATCATGGATTTCAGAGTAAAGGTTCCGGGTTAGAGACATAAGATAACATATTTTATTGGCAGATGCCGAGAATAGCAACAACAAAAAGCCCCAATCAGCGAATGCTGACTGGGGCTTTTGTGTAAAGAAAC
>CAZQOD010000046.1:0-22898 GCA_964594945.1 uncultured Desulfopila sp. | reverse complement strand
GGTTAAATTTATCAAGCGCCTCGATTTAGTGCAAAATTGCTCATCCATGGACAGGTACTATCTAGCCCCCTTTTGAAAAAGAACCGTCTTAATAGTTTTAAAAATAACAAGAAGATCAAGAGTTATCGATAAATTCTTCATATAATACAAATCATACTCCAGTTTTTTAAGGGCATCGTGCTCCGATGCCCCATACGGATAACAAACCTGAGCCCAACCGGTCACCCCCGGCTTAATTTCATGACGGATTCCATAAAAGGGTATTTTTTTCACTAAATCATCAACGAAGACCTTTCTTTCCGGCCTTGGCCCCACCAGGCTCATCTCACCTTTAAAAACATTCCACAACTGGGGAAGTTCATCTATTCTGAGATGACGAATAATATTACCAACCCTGGTTACCCGCTCATCGTTTTTCATGGCCCAGACGGCCCCATCTTTTTCCGCATCAGGGCGCATGGAGCGAAATTTATAGACACGAAACAACTGGTTTTTTTCCCCGACCCTTTCCTGGGAATATAATACAGGCCCTTTTGATTCCAATTTAATCAATATAGCGGTTATAACAAGCACCGGCACATTAACAATCAGTAAAAACGCGGAAAGCTGCAGATCAATCAATCTTTTCACCTGATATTTCCAACGACTCAACGTAAACCCATCGGAAAAAATGATCCAGCTCGGCGATAATTTCTCAACTAATATCTTCCCGGTTACCCGCTCATAAAAAGTCAACCCCTGTTCAACCGGAATCCCTTCCATTTTGTATTTCAACAAGGCATCAATGGGCATCACCCCCCGCGCATCATCCAGGGCAACTACAATTCGATCCACAGAATGGCTGTTAAAAAGATTCGCAAAATCTTCAATCCATGGTCGTACCGGGACATTATAAGGATTAAAGGCTGGTTTTTGCCCACCCACAAAACCTAAAATCTTATAAATGGAATCCTGCACCCCTTCAACCTCCACGGCGATATCGGAGGCAAGACCACTCGTCCCGACGATGATAATTTTCTGAGCAAAAAGGCGCTTTTGTAAAATAAAATAGTAGGCACAACGCCAGCAAAATACCGAAACACAAATAAAGAGGTAGCCCAACCAAAATACCCGCGACGATATAATTAAAACAGGAACCGAATAATATATTATTCCCAAAAGGATACAGCCCACACCAAAAGCCTGGCCGATCCTGGAAACAATAGTATGAAAAGAAAAATCATTGCCCAGATCATACTGATCGAAAAAATATAGACATAACTGAAAAATCAAGGTTACTAAAAGCGCTCTTACAAAGTTTGCGGTAAAATCTAAAAAAAACAATCCTGAACCGAGCATAAACCAATCCACAAACAGTAAAGAGAGACAGATCAAAATCCCTTCACCGAGAAAGAAAACTATCTTTCTGACAGGATAATATTTATTAAAGAGAATCGGCATTTTTTCACATATTTTCACAGCCAGCCGATGTTACATATATTTCCGACCGCATTAGGCTGTCCAAAAATAATCTGTTGTATTAAAACTGAATTTCCCGGCAAAAGAGTATCACATTTAGAATTAAGCAAAGAGCCGACACCCCAGCAATTGCAAAACCTAGTATTTAACAGTCAGGCAAGGCTCAATCACTTTATATTCGGTTAATATTTCCAACAACTCCCCCAAAGGCAAGCCGACAACATTGGAATATGACCCGTCAATACCACGAACAAGACATGCACCCATTCCTTGTATTCCATAACCACCTGCCTTATCCATACTCTCTCCTGCAGCCACGTAAGCACGGGCAACCACTTCAGAAAAATCGTTGAAGAAGACCCTGGTCGTCACGACTCTAACAACAGAAATTTCCAGATTGGCACAGGCAACACATACCCCTGTTTTTACGGCATGTTCTCCGCCGGCAAGGGACATAAGCATGGTCACCGCCTCTTCCTCACTTCCAGGTTTACCTAAGAGTTTCTCCCCGTGGCAAACCACGGTATCGCCGCCAATTATCCAGGCATCCGCAAAGACCTGACGGGCGGCATCAGTTTTTTCCAGTGCCATCCTCTGCACAAAATCATCCGGGGATTCATCCCGTCCGGCTGTTTCATCGATTGACGCCTCAAATACGGTAAAATCCAGGCCCATCTCCCGCAAATAACGCCTCCTTCTGGGTGAAGCGGAGGCCAAAACAATTGTCTTTTTATTATAATACATCTCTCACCGCATAATATACAGTATATATTTATTGTTAGCTTGCAATATCAAGATGATACCTAAATCTTAACCTCCAGCAACTTCCATAACCCTTTTAATCATTCCAAACAGGAAGCGAACGGGGTTAAAACGAATATTATTCAAGGTACTGGGCGGAATAAAAGTGGAACCATAAAAATCGGCGGGACATAAATCGGTAAATAAAATATCAGCAACATTCCAACCCACCAATCCCCGGGCCTTGGCTGTGCACCATAGTGGACATAGACAGGAATCTAGTTCCAACAGATTCAATAACGCACTGTCCAATGCCAAAGATGATACTGCCCCCCCGATGCAGCCCAGTTTAAGGGGCATACCATCCAACGGGCCGGACTGATGCATAACCTCAATACCATCGGCTAAATGTAACTGGGCAGGCAACTGATCTAAAATATCGATGATTATATTTGCAAAATAATCGTGGGAAACACCATGGGTCATATGCAATAAAGCCTTGTTAACACCTTTTACCACGCCAAAATTATTCTTCATGGCCATGGTCATATACATCTGGTTATGGGCCTTGATTTTAGGTAGACCAACGTATAAGTCACACTCAAATACTTCCCTGGATAACTTTACCATCACCCCACCCGGTAACTCCTTTTTAAATGGAGTAACAAACTCTACAATTTGAACATCCATGGCAGCCAAAGCATGGCTGACCCCGGTTTTTTGACACACTTTTTTAACAGAGCCAAAGGCAGGAGAGTCACCGACAATTACCTTGGCACCATGATCAATAAACCAGGAGGCAACGGCGGCAATAAACTCTGCATCGGTACAGGCAACGACCGATCCACGCGCACTAATCAGGTTAGGTTTTAGCAGGATAAGCTGACCATGATAACTTTTGGCCCGACCGAGAGAATGTAAAATCCCATCAACGGCCCTAACAATACCAGCCCTTTCGTAAGCAACACATCTCCGCAAAGACACCCGTAAATCGGTTTCCATAGCCCGGTTAACAATAAATTTGGATATTAAACATAAATCTTGCGCATGGAATATAAGAAAATATACTGTATATCGTTATTCTAATGTGTAATTATCGAATAGAGGAAACGCGAAAAATTTTAGTTAGGCAATTAATAACCAGTAGCGACTGACTAAAAAAAGAAAAACCGAACCCTAGCAGGGGGGCCCGGTTTTTCCAGGAGAAAAGAGAGAAGAGATAAAGCAGAATATTTTGAGCAATTTATGTGCCATATCAGAAAACATCGACATTCTTTTTTAATAACAATATGTTACAAAAAATGTTCTGTCAATAATCCCCTCCAAAACGTACAAATTTTTATACCATTAGCCAATTAACTGTCCCAATCGACCACTCTCCACATGAAAACAATATCATAGATGTTTAAAAAATTTAATTTATGCCATTGCAAAAACTAGCTTTATGGTCTGCGCCAATCCTTACCAACTAAGACCATTAATTAAAACCCCGCCTCCCATGCCGACCTTATCAAAGCAACGCCGAAAATCCTGTCACAAAGCTATTCACTGAAAATAATTTTCCTGGTGCGGATAACATCTTCATTTTTTTTGATAGTTTCAATTATAACAGGGGGAATATCAGCCTCGACATCGATAATATTGTACCCCACATTACCATTAGACTGGTTTAAATAACTTACTATATTAACATTTTGATCGCCAAAAATATTTGAGATCAAAGCAATCATTCCCGGCACATCGCGATTAATAACAATGAGTCTGGCTTTAACATTATCCGCCGGAGTGGATTCAATATTGGGGAAATTTACACTATTGGCCACATTTCCGTATTTTAGGTAGTTGGACATTTCTTTCACGGCCATTGTGGCGCAATTCTCCTCGGACTCGGCGGTTGATGCACCCAGATGGGGCGTCGTCAAAACCTTTGCATGTCTAACAAAGGCAGGAGTTGGAAAGTCACAGAGATATGCTTCAAGATAATCTCCATTTAAAGCGGCAAGAACCGCCTCTTCATTGACGACCGGTCCCCTGGAATAATTAACGAGGACCGCACCTTTCTTCATCCTTCTAATAAAATCTCCATTAACAATGTTACGGGTCTGATCAGTAAGTGGTAAATGCAGGCTCACCACATCCGCATCACCCACCGCATCGGCAAGAGAGCCGCAGATGCGAACCTCTGGAGACAACTGGTGGATATTGGACAAGACCGGATCCGGGTCAAAACCGTTGACCGTCATATACCTGTGTATTCCACCATTTGCCAACCGTACCCCGATTTGGCCAAGCCCCACCACGGCTAAAGTCTTACCGGCAATTTCTTCACCTTTAAATGCTGATTTCCTCGCCTCTATTTCGGCATTAACCTTATCAGGATCCATTGTCGCCAGAGATTGACAAAAATCAATACCCCGGTAAATATTCCTTTTCCAAACACCCAACATGGGAAAAACCAGGTCAACCACGGCATTGGCGTTGGCACCCGGGGTATTGAAAACACAGACACCTTTCTCCGTTGCACGCTCAACGTTAATATTGTTTGTTCCTGCACCAGCCCTGGCAACCCCCAGCAAACCGGGATAATCATCAACATCAAGGGGGGAACTGCGGATAATTATTCCGTCTGGAGATTCTTCGTCGGAAGAAACCTGAAATTTATCGCCGAAAAGTTTCAGGCCTTCTTCAGCAATATTATTGATTTTTTTAATTTTATATACCGGCATGAATTCCTCCTTATTCGTATATTTGAACCATATTCCCATCAACCGTTGCCACCTGGTTTCTACAATCGGTAAATTCACCAGTAATGTTGGATATCAATGGCGGCAACGTATAAAAACACCTCGACATAGAAAGATGCAGATTGAGTTGAATTGTCGATACCGAAGGACACAGAACAACAAACAACATATTCATTTAACTACATAAAATATGTTTATCATTTTTTGCGTACATAATTTGGGTATTAATTCAACAAGATAAAAAAAATTCTCACTTTCTGCGTGCAAGATTTAGGTGCTGACGCAGACAAACTGCAAGTAAGTGTCTTGTTTTTGTTATGAACCCGTTAAATTGAACATTACCTTTATTTTCTTGTTTTTCTCTACAGGTTTTATGGAGTAAGGCACTAATATATACGCCGCGTGGAGAAGGTCAACTTTTTTCACAATTTTACATCGATGCCATTTTATATGAAAGTGGTTTCACTCTTGACCGAGAGCGGTTGCAAACAGGAGCATGGACAAGTTTACGGTGGCACCCAACAAGATCGGAATGAATCTAACACTCTAACACCGGAAATAACCGGTAAACCGGTATAAGTGCCTTGTTTCTTATTTTTTATTACAGCTTTTACAAAGTAATGCACTGATTAATAATATGAAATCCCCGATGGCAACTCATGTCGACACGGTTGGTAATACAACAACCCTGTTAAAAGAAAACAGACCTGTTTCCTTTTCTTGCAAAAAACAAAGACAAGTTTTTTCACCCTCCGCCACAAATCCCAACTCAACAATGGCCTGTTTCGAAAAATAGAGAAAAAATGACTTTCTGAAAAAATAATTGCGATCACTGCTGTTAAAGACATCTTTATAGCTTGCTGGCAACCGGGAATAAAGAGCTGAGCGTATTTGAGCGGGTGAACTGTCTTCGACAGCTAACTGAAGAACATCCGGCAAAAAACGAAAACCACATCTTAGCCAGTCAAAGCGCAGTATTTCAATTATCAGATCCTTATCTTCACTATCGGCGACAAGTTCAACCAATTTTTTACACATCAATTCCTGGGTGGCAGCCAACTGGAAAAAGCCACTTTCTCTGCAAATAACAAGTAAACGTTTAAACAGTAAAAATATATCGGAATCAATTTTTCTCAGGTAGGCCCAAAAAGATACAAAGTAGCGATTATTCACAAATTTTTCTACACACTCGCAAAACCAGTACAGACCACTAAGACTACTGTGATCCAACCAGGATGTCGCCAAAACCGAATATGGCGGCTGCCGACAGTATATATAACCAAGCTCACCGCTTTTCTTGCATATCGGCGCACCGGGAAGCATTTTTAATAAACCCATTTGGATATAATGCGGTGCCATGGCAAAAACATCGCGAAAGGAATCGGCAAAACTTTCCTCGGTCTCATGGGGTAAACCGAGGATAAGATCCACATGGAGATGAATGGTATTCATCGCCGCCAGGCGGGATATTATCATATGTGCTTTTGCCGGGTCAATCAGGCGGTTAATTCCAGTTAGAGTATCCGGGTGTGTAGACTGTATACCAAGTTCAAACTGAAAACGTCCCGGCGCAACAGTCGCCAGAAAGGCAAATATCTCTTCATTAAAATAGTTAGGGGCGATTTCAAAATGAAAACGTGTTCCACCACCGTGGGCTGCCAAAAATTTCCATATTGCCAACGCCCTGTCCGGTCGATCGTTAAAAGTTCGATCAACAAACCTGACAACTTTTGGTCGATGGGAGAGGATATCAAGCAATTCCTTTTCAACATCCACCATCTCTTTATGATATACACCATGTTCTGCGGCAGATAGACAATATGTACAGGAAAACGGACACCCCCTCGAACTCTCATAGTAAATATTTTTATTGGCAAGATAAGAATCAAAGTCACTATCCCTATAGGGGTATCCATAATGAATATTTTTCTTTTTTAGAAATGATCCTCCATAATGTTCGGCCAGGTCGCCTTTTTCCAAATCAATAAAAAAATCGCCACCAACTGCTTCAATATCCCCGCTCACAATGGTGCAGGCTGAGATAAACCCAATACTATCCGCCAACACTTCGGCCTGGGGGCCACCAATAACAATCTGACAGTCCGGTAAACAGCTGATGATATCGCCTATCAGACGCTCCACCAAAATAGTGTTCCAGATTGCTGCTGAAAAAAATATATATTCGGGGTTTTCCTCAGTAAGTAGCAATAATATTTCATAATAATTATCATTTATTGTTAATTGAAAAATATCGATTTGAAAACTTTCACATTTTTTTTCAATTTCATTTCGTATGTAAAAAAGTGCCAAACATGAATGAACAAAGCGGGCGTTAATGGCAACAAGTTTTATTAATCTTTTCATATTTCCACAAATTATCAGCATAATGCCATACCACGTCGCCAAACGGCCGCGATAAAGGCTAAACAGCAAGATCGGGTAAAGATTATCGGTCCCGGAGTACTAAAAATATGAGAAAAAATATGTTATAAAGCAACAAACGGGACCACGCTCCACCGGATGAATAACACATTAATTTAACGTTACAAAATCTTTTCTCATATTCCGCGTGCATGATTTGGATGTTAAACAAACAGGTTGTTGGTATAGTACGGGCGAATGCAATATTTCAGCAACAATTACATAATTGAGAGATAACCTGGATTTTACAGGATTTAACAGTATCCAATACCCTTCCCTTTATCTACAATTTTCCCCACCATGACACCAATTATATTCACCCAAATATTCCTTGGCAAAAGACGATTCCATGGGACAACATTATTTAAAATATTCACATTTTATTTTATCTCAATAATCTTCACACCTTCCCTTTTCGCCACAACGCAAACAAGATCGGCGGACTATGAACTTGCCCTCTCATTCAACCTTTACAATCATACCCTATCCGGAACAACAAAAATCACCATTGATCGGGGTAAAGCATTAACAATAGATACTGCAAATCTAAATATTACCGGTGGCCTACTAAAAGAACAGGACGGCGGAGAGTACATAATCTGCCCTCAACAAAGAATCCTTACCTTTCAAGCATCCGACAAGAAACGCATTCTTATTCTTTCCTACAACAGGCAACTAAAAGAAAATGCAGTAAACTGCATTTCTACACGGGGAATAGTCCTTTCCAAAGACTGGTATCCACTCCCCTCATACCCCATGTTCTTTAAAATAACAGCAGATCTTCCAGGAAATTTCACAGCAATAACCGAATCGGACACCTTCCCTTTGATCAGAAACAAAAACCAGGTAAAAGGCAAATTTTCACGCCCTCTCAGGTATATAAATTTTGTTGCCGGCCCCTATACCATACAAAAGAAGCTGGTACGCCCGGGTCTATTTGTTTACACCATGTTTTTCAAAGAAGACAGAACATATGCAGGGGAATTCCTGCAAAACGCGGCAACATATCTCAACCATTTTGAATCCAAAATCGGACCATATCCTTTTCATCATTTTGTGGTCGTTGCCAACAAACTGCCCAGCGGCTGCAGCGTACCCACTTTTACCCTGCTTGGTCAATCGATACTAGGCCTTCCCTTTACCAAAAGAAGATCCCTTGCCCATGAAATTGTCCATTCGTGGTTCGGTAACGGTGTCTTTGTTGACTACCAAGCAGGCAATTGGAGTGAAGGTCTGACTACATTTCTTGCTGATTATTCCGTGTGGAAAATGCATGGCACCGAGGTGGCCAACCGCAAAGAGGATATTTGCAAATATCTTAGTTACGTTCATAAGCAAAATTCTCTGACCCTGGCCGATTTTAAATCAGCCGACCACCGCCAATCTTCGGCCATGACAAAACGGACAATCGGATATAACCGTGGAGCTCTCCTCTTCCATGAATTGGAACTTAAAATAGGACAGTCCGCCTTCACCGCCGGAATACGATCTTTTTACGAAAAATACAACGGTTCCGCTGCCTCTTGGGAATCGCTACGTCACTGTTTTGAAACAGCGGCCCATATATCCCTGAGAACCTTCTTTACCGAACGATTAACAAGGCCATATATACCGGATATTACAATAGAAGATGTAACAACATTCATTATTGACAACCAACCAGCACTTTCCTTTTCCCTGGTACAAAAATCACTAAAACCTTTTACCCTCAAAATACCATTGACAATCGTCACCGCTTACGACGTTATCCACACCACGCTTGAAGTTAACCAGCATGTAACCAAGATACAGATCCCTCTGAAATCAATACCACTTTCATTTACAGTCGATCCCCGCTACGACTTGTTGAGAAAACTAACCCCCCGCGAATTGCCCGCCACTTTGTCCCGGTTTTTAGGAGACGAGAAAAAGTTGATTATTATCGGCTCGGAGGAGGAAAGAAAAATATACGACCCTTTACTTGCAATCCTGAACAAAGAAGGGGCAACCGTAACGGACAGCAATAGTGTAACCAACCAGGAACTAGGCAAAAACTCTCTTGTCTTTTTAGGTACTAACCAAAAAGCATATCGCTCGCTGTTCGGCGCGCCCCGGCCGGGACACGGTGTACAGATTAACGTCCGTCACAATCCCTTAAACCCCGATCATGTCGCATTATTGCTGACCAGTGAAAGTCGAGCTGAAACGCTGCTTATGGGCAACCGTTTCCTCCACTACGGCAACTACTCCTTGTTGACTTTCCAACATGGAAAAAACATAACCAGACAGTTAGAGACTACTGAAACGGGTATCCATATTGTTATCGAAAAATTGCCGGTGGGAGGGAAAACCGAAAATATCACATCTTTTTCCAGTATTTTAAATGAATTGTCTATGGCTAAAATTATATATATCGGGGAAACCCATAATTCCCCAGCCGACCACCTTCTCCAATACAGAGTTATTGAAGGGCTTTTTAAAAAAAACCATAAAATTGCCATAGGTATGGAGATGTTCCCCGCCTCGTCCCAACCGACTCTCGACAACTATACTCTAAGCGACACGCCGATGAGCGAGACTGAATTTCTACGTCAGTCCGACTACTTCAACATCTGGAACTACGATTACCGTCTATTCCGCAATATTTTTAATTTTGCGCAAAGTAATCATATACCCGTGATAGGACTTAACCTGGATAGAAAAACTGTTGCCAAGGTCTTTCGCTCCGGTAATACCGACTCCCTTTCCAAGTCGACACTCGCCACCCTCCCCCTGGATAGAAATCTCGGCATAAAAGGCTATACGGAACGACTCCGAAAAATACACGACGGCCACATTCGCAATGGCCATAGTGCCGGTTCCACGAGCGGCTTTATTCAGGCCCAAGCACTCTGGGATGAAACAATGGCCGAAAACATAAGTGGCTATTTAAAAAAAAACCCAGGTCGCCAGTTGATTGTTCTGGCTGGATCGGAGCATACCCGTAAAGATTACGGCATCCCCCCCAGGGTAAGGCAAAGAACTGCAGTCAAGCAACTATCCGTTGTAAATATTCACAACGCCGCACCTGCAGATATAACAAACGTGGCCGACTATTATTTCCTAGTGCAGTCGCCGGACTTACCCGCAACTCCCAGAATCGGCATCAGCCTGGTACCCGAAACAAAAAACAATAAAAATATCTTGAAAATAGCGCAAACCAGCCCCCATGGAAAGGCCGGTGAAGCGGGGATCCAGCAGGGAGATATTCTAAAAGAGATCAATTCAATTCCCGTATCAACCATGGGTGACCTGCGCATAATCATGCTCAACGCCAAAGCGGGTGACAATGTTCACATCACGGTACTCCGCAACGTGAACAACACATATCAGGAACTATCATTTACGGTTGAACTCACCCCGCCACCATCTCCTTAGAAACAATTACACCAGAACAATAAGGAGTTACGAGGTCAACGGTGGGGAAGGACTGTTCTTATTTTTGAGATTTTTCCTGCAGCACCACGATCTCATCGCGCAACCGCTCGATTTCCACCTTTAAATCGATAAGATCCGCGTTCCGGGCAAGATTCATCTTCGACAGGGTTTTTTCAACAATAGTTTCAGTTTGTTTTTGCAATGATTTTTTCGACTCTTCAGCGCGATTAATCATCTCCTCGACAAACTGTTGTCCTTCCTGTTCTGAAAGCTGACCTTTTTTAATGAGTTCCTTTGATAACTCATCTATCTTTTCTTTTGTCAGGGAAGCAACTCCTATCCCGGTAAGAAGTGCCTTTTTTATAAGATCTATCATGATGTCCTCCTAAGGATCAATCAAAAGTATTTTCAGCAAAACACAAAATATTTTGTCACCTCAAAAAGCGTCGGTGCCGCAAACCAAATTAACTGGTGTCTGTCCATGGATGAGCAATTTTGCACTAAACCGGACGGCGCAGACTTCAAAATATCTAATTTGTTAACGGACGCTAATTACTTTCTCTTCTCGCTGCCAAAATAGCATTAAACATTTCCTGGTCCATCTTTTCGGCCAGCTTTACGTGAATCGAAAAATCACGCTGAATATCATCATGGGATCGCACACCAACAATTAAACCGCAACACTGCGGTAACTCTTTATCACCTATTGTAATACTGGTATTAATCTGCCGACCCAGTAACAGTCGGGCATTGTTTCTGCTACTAATCCTTATCATAAAAGCCAAACCCGCCTTGGAAACATCAATCAACTCTCCGATAAAACTCCTCTTACCCTGGGTGCCGAACGCGTCAAATATAACATTATTGGTCATTAACACCGTAGGATATCGTGGGGCATCACGCCTGTCACCACCGGATATTTGCAGCAACTCAAAGACCTTATCTCTCTTTCGACAATAGGCCTTCAGTGTACTCTCCAGACCAGGAAATTCTTTATTAATTCTCTGCATCTGTTCATATTCAAGCACCTGAACCTGAACATCGGAAAAAGCTTTGAGAGTAACCGTCCAAAGCGAAGTGGAGAAGAACTGATCACTACCCAGGATATCCCCCGGCACCATCTTTTTAAGAAAAACCTCTCTACCTCCAGAGATACAGGCCAAACTCACCGCGCCCGAATTTAAAAAATACAACCTGTCATCGGTTTCCCCCACCCTGACTATGGTGTCACCTTTTTTATAATTCTCCTGATCCAGGGCGTAATAGAGCGCATTAAACTGTTCCGATGTCATATCACCATACAATTCACGCCAGATTTCCTTATGGTGTCCGGTAATTGATGTACTCTTATGTTCTTCTATAAATTCACCAAGCTGAATCACTTCTGCAAGGGCTGCAGGATTAACTTCAAGGAGCCTGTCCCGCAAAACTTCGGCGGTGACAAAATCCTTTTCTTTGGCAGCAGTTTCTGCATAGTTACAGAGCAATTCCCCCGCCTGCTCCACATTTCCATCCTTCATGACCTCGTTTATCACCTTGTTAATCAGATGTACTTTTTTATATGCCAACTGCCTTTGCAACGGATCGCCGTCGAACGATATCTTGTCCTGTACCTGACCTGAACCCTTGTTACTGTGTCTAAACTGGGGTTCTAAAATACTCAATGCGCTGCTGATTTGGAATAATATCTGCTCCTTTCCCTGCCTATTCACATGATTTTTGCGTATCTTCTTCAGCGTATTTACAGCTTTTTCACACGGAAAATATTTTAAAGCAGCAATAATCGCAATTAACAAATCATCTCCTGATTTTCCGACAAAATGTTCTTTCTGCTTCACAAGCTTGCAAAGTGCCGACAAAGTAGCGTCATCCCGCTCGCCCTGCTCCACGAGAATACGGATAATATGAATCTTCAAGCTGGTGCGAACGGAAAAAAGACCGGCCAGTAATCGCTTCTGCATTTGAGCGCCGCCAAATTTAACGACACAGCAAATCATCTCATGTTGAACTCTTTTATCCTTATTCTGAAAATATTTTTCAATTAATGGATAATGCGACTCATCGGCAATTTCAGAGATAATATAAATCACATTTCTGATTACGGCCCACGGAGGATTATTTTGCAGAACATCATTTAAAATCGGCACCAAGCGATTGCCAAATACAGGGACGAGATTTATAAGGGCTATTCTTTCAACCCTGCTTGGGCTGTGAATTACCCTGTTAATAAGATACGTCGCCGACTTTTCTCCCAACGATACGAGAATACTTTTGAAAATTTTCTTGTTTTCATCGTCCTGGAGAAAACCATCAGTAACTTTTTCTACAATTTCCCTCGTGGTCATGGTTTCCAGGGATTTGGTAACCAACCCCGTGATAATTGGGTTCTTTTCCAACTTAGCCGAACGTATCAGCGCCAGCCTCCTAACAACATCCTCAGCCTCCTGCCAATAACAACCCTGGAGCAACCATTTTGCCAACTCTGCTATCCGTTTGATCATCACTTCAAGACCCGGAAGAAGTTCCGTCTCAAACTCAAGCCACTGCATGGATTTTTCGGCAAGTATAAAAATAATCTCCTTCTCGTCGTGTTCAATCGCCCACTCAACAACTAAGGAGTAAACAATCAGAACACGTTCCCGCATTTCTATTTCATTTGAAACAGCACCCTGGCCCAGACTGTCCAGCATTCTCCGTTTTTCATTGTTTTTAAACGCGTCTGACTGTAACCTGGCTACGACATCCTTCGTAAATTCAAAATTCCTCAGAACTTCAATCTTCCCCTTTTCAAGTTGAAAAAGATTGTACGCCAACCTATGCTTTTTCCGATCCTCTTCGGCTTCTTCAATACGTTTTTTAACGTTTTCCAAGATGATCGGCTGTTGATTGAAGCTATTGTTCATAAAAAACCTACTCTAACAAGTGAAACATAAATCTTACACTCAGAATATAAGATAATATCCGTCCCAAAACAGCAATTTTATCCTAACCCTTAGTTACTATCAAAATTTTAACCTTCAATAAGCAAGAAGAGTAGACTACGAACTTACCGATTACAAAGTTCAAACAAACACGGAACCGTAACGAAACTATACTCATCCCTTGAATTATTGCAATTAGAGCTCCATAGACAGCTCAAGCCATCCCCTCTTGACCAACATCACAAAACAGGCGAGACCCGCCCGTTTCTCGACGACAGCCACAGTAATTTAGAAATTACTGTAATATAAAAATCTTACAAAAATCTGACTTTTTTTTAAACGCTCTTTATTTTTCTTTATAAACAGTCTATTTTCCGAGTTGAATATTTTTTAGGCCTTCATTTGTTACCTGACTTCGAAGAAATGACCAGGGTAGCAGCCGATTCACAAAAAAAAGGCAATTACACAGAATAAAACTTAATCAGCGGCCCCCGGACAGTTTTACAAACAGGAGAATTACCATGACCAGATACCTGGTTCCTTTTTTATGCTGCTTTTTATTTTCAACATCCCATGTGCCAGCCGTCCATGCAGAACCATCCCCCGGGGATAATCAACGATACTATATATCAGATTTCCTGGTGATCAAAATAAAAGACCGCCTGGAACAACCATCTACAATTGTAGCCGTTGTTCGCTCAGGTGACAAGGTCACAGTTCTTCAACAACAGAAAAATTACCTTAAGATTCGTACCGAAAATGGAGCAGTCGGTTGGATCGCCAAGCAATATCTTAAAAAAGAAATTCCCAAAGCACAAGTAATAGAGCAGCTGCGCCAGAAAATCACCACCCTGGAAAATAATATCGACAACAAAGCACCTGACACTGATACGTGTCAGGCAACGCTCTCCCGATTAAAAGAAGAGCTTACCGGCAACAGGGCGCGCGAAGAACAACTCTTGCAAGAAATCACGAAGCTGAAAGCCAATCAGGCGGAATTACAGACAGCACCCACTTCACTTGATCAGCTGCAAGACACAAATCTGATTGTTGACCCCCAACTGACCCAGGCTTTGAAAAAATATTCAACCCTTGTTCGAGAATATGAAAAAAGGGGCGAAGAAATCGCCCAATTACAAAATAATTTGGCCAGACAGGACGATAAAAGTCGTTTTTACTGGTTTGTAGCCGGATCAATTGTTTTCTTCTTTGGCTTACTGATCGGAAGGAGCAACAGTAAAAGCAGGAAAAAATTCGTTTATTGACAGTAGCGGCACGACTATTATACCTCTTATTGTAATTTTATTGTTTTTTTTACTTATGTGAGCAGCTGGTAAGTATATAAGCCCAGGTCGGCTACAACTATCCAGGCGGCAATAAAAAGTTAGGGCCAAATATCTTTGATAAAGCTGCCATGTAGATAAGTTCAATCACCGTTATTGTGGTTGATTATTCTTTTAGTTTACTCTAGAATCGCTAGTTTTTTCCAAACCTCTGTGATTGCGTTTAACCTAAAATTCTGCAACCGGCGAGTTCGAAGTCCACGCTTGCCGGTTGCAGAATTTTAGGTTAAATCATTATCAAACGGCCAATCTACTGTGACACTAAATAGAGATCTGCTCCACGTTGCACTTCTCATTTTTCGCAAAATTGTGCTATTACCAATCCATAAAAACAACTATTAACCATGATAAACAGTAGAATTGTCATCACCGGAGTCGGCCTGACAGCCCCCAACGGTTCTAATCTTAACGAATTTAGAACCAGTCTCATCAACGGAGTCAGCGGCATCAGGGAAATTGATCTAAGATACTTCGGTAAGGCTCCGGCCGGCCTCTGTTCTTTTCCCGAAACCATGTACAGAAAGAAAAAAGAGAACAAAAAGGGAACCAGGGCTGGTTGTATTGGGGTGTACTGCGCAAATGAAGCAATCAAAAACGGCAAACTCAATCTCTCCAACTACGACCCGTCCAGAATCGGCGTATATATCGGACTGACGGAACACGGCACCGTGGAGACTGAAAATGAGGTTTATAATATCAGTAAATACGATCACGACGTCGACTACTGGACCCACCACCACAATCCGAGAACCGTGCTCAACAATCCCGCCGGTGAAATAACCATGAACCTTGGCATTACCGGGCCGCATTACGTGATCGGTGCCGCGTGTGCCGCAGGCAACGCCTCCCTGATTCAGGCCGTGCAAATGATGCGACTGGGTGAGGTGGACATGGCTATTGCCGGAGGAATATCCGAATCTGTCGGTTCATTTGGAATCTTTGCAAGTTTCAAGGCCCAGGGGGCTCTGGCCAGCGCTGAAGATCCCGAAAAGGCGTCCCGGCCATTTGACAGAGATCGAAACGGTATCGTCATCTCCGAGGGCGGCTGTATTTACATCCTTGAATATCTGGAAAAAGCCGTGGCCAGGAAAGCACATATCTATGGCGAAATAGTCGGTTATGCCATGAATTCCGACGCCAAGGATTTCGTCCTTCCCTACGGCAAACGTCAAGCGGAATGCATGGGGCTTGCCCTGGCAAGGGCCGGACTCAAGCCCGAAGAAATTGACCTTGTCAATACCCATGCCACCGGCACAAAACAAGGTGATTCGGAAGAATGTAAAGCAATAAAAATGCTTTTTACTGGATGTAATTCCACATACATCAACAATACAAAAAGCATTATCGGCCATGCCATGGGTGCAGCCGGTGTCCTTGAACTTGCCGGCAACCTCCCGTCTTTTGACGACAACATCGTCCATCCCACCATAAACGTGAATATTATTGACCCAGACTGCTCACTTAAAAACTTAATTATCAATCAGGCTGTAGAAACAACGGGAATCTCAACCATTCTCAATAATTCATTTGGCATGATTGGAATAAACTCGACAGTTATTATAAAAAAATATTCTGATTAATAGTAGACTCGCGCAAGAGATGCAGGCCCAACTCCACATAATGCTAATTTCATTAATAACTTATTGAAATATAGACAAAATAGTCAACATTCCAACAAACTTTTAAAACAAAACCGATTCATGATACAACTTCGGCGCAGCGTACGGTGCCGGGCTTGCCAATTGAAAAATTTAAGTATACAATCAGAATGTTCTGTTGCACTGACCAAACCGGCTTAAAACCTGTATTATCTGCAGATGACGTATGTAATTTAACAACATAAGATATTATCTCTATTCTACATACAAAATTTAGATCGCAACGATTGTACCGGGTGGTCAAAAAATAAGCAGGGAGTACATCTTAAATATTCAGATATAGCACCTTTATATTTAATAATTTTCCCAGGTAACACGCAAAACATGGCTTATCTGGTTACCGGAGATAGATTCCCGAAACAATAAAATAATTCCAAGCCGTAAAAATAATTATAACCAAGATTGTTCAGGTATGTTATAGGAAGTGTTTTGTCGTTTATTTAATACGAGTTCTTGAATAAAAGGACACATTATTTTATATACAACCCCTATTTTTACCATGTTTGCAGACGGAGAATTTAATGACAAGTAAAGAAATTAAAGATCTGGTTCTTGAGATCATAGAAGATATTGACGACGAAGCCGATTTCGAAAGCCTCGACCCGGATCAGCCGCTAAGGGACCAACTGGATCTTGATTCCATGGATTTCCTTGATATTGTTATGGAATTACGAAAGAGACATAAACTGCAAATTCCAGAAGAAGATTATCCACAGCTTGCCTCTTTAAACAGTTGCGTCAACTACCTGGAACCACTGCTGAAGGACGCCTGATGTTGTGAAAGTTCCTCTCCTCGTTATCGGTGGCGGCCTTTCCGGATTGGCCGCCGCCACAAGAGCCGCTCGTTTCACTCCCAATGTGCTTCTCCTGGAAAAACACACTCGTGTCGGCGGGTTAAATTCATATTTCCATAGAAACAATATCCTCTATGAAACCGGCCTACACGCCATAACAAATTACGCTGAACCGAAAAACAAACGAGCCCCGCTAAACAGACTGTTCAGGCAATTAAAGATCCGGCGGAAAACCTTTGAATTTTGTCAACAATATCAAAGTAAAATTATATTCACGGAGGGGGAACATCTTCATTTTTCAAATGATTTTAACCTCTTTGAAACTGAAATATGTACAAAGTTTCCTGGCAGCGCCGATAATTTTCGCACCCTCGTAAACCACATAGATAATATCGACCCGTTCAAACCCTCACCTTTTCGTTCTGCTAAGAAGTTTCTCAATACTGTTTTGCAAAATAGGGTTCTCACGGAGATGATCCTCTGTCCTCTCATGTTTTACGGATCCAGCCATGAAGAAGACATGGATCTAAGTCAATTTGTTATAATGTTCAAGGCAATTTTCCAGGAAGGTATGTTTCGTCCGGTCGGAACAATAAAAGATTTCTTGGATACCATCCTCAACCACTACCTTGACCTGGGTGGAAAACTACGCACAGGATGTGGCGTTAAAAAAATTTTATGTTGCGACAAACAGGCGACAGCGGTGGAATTACAGTCTGGTGAAACCATAGAATGCGAAAATATTTTATCGACCATCGGCCATCTGGAAACCCTTAAACTCTTACCCACGGCAACAAGAAAAATACCTCTGGAAAAAACGCGACTTGGTTTTGTGGAAACAATTTATCGCCTGAAAAAACCGGCAGCCCTTGACACGACAAAGAAGAAAACTATTCTCTTTTACAGTGAAGGTAATAAATTCACATATAAAAAACCGAAGGATCCCGTTGATTTTTCCAGTGGCGTTATCTGTTTCCCTTCGCATTTTCAAGGCCTGGCCACCACCGATCACATGGAAATTCGTTCCACCCATTTGGCAAACTACGATAAATGGGCTTCTCTGAAACAATTTCCGGACAGGTACAACAGGGAAAAGATTAGTTGCGCCCTGGCCTCGGCCAACCGTATAAAGGAATTTATTGGCGATTTTCAAGCAAATATTGTATATCAGAACACCTTTACACCAATTACCATAGAACGGTACACATCAAAAATTGCTGGTGCAATCTACGGCAGCCCCGGCAAAATACATGACGGCGATATCGGCTTCTCCAATCTTTTTCTTGCCGGTACCGACCAGGGTTTTCTTGGTATTGTTGGTTCAATGCTCAGTGGCGTGTCCATGGTAAACCGACATATTCTCAAAAAGCTGTAATTCTGGCAACAAGTTAACACCAACAACCTGGAGTACTGTAACCTTTAAAACCAACACATTCCCATCCCAAATAATTATGCCTGTATTATTTTCTGAAGTAAATGAACAATACGATGTAATCATAATCGGTTCAGGACTCGGCGGACTGACAACGGCCAACCGCCTTGCCTACTGTGGTCACAAAGTCCTCCTCCTGGAACACCATCATCGCATGGGCGGACTTGCCACCTGGTTTAAACGGAAGGGACATATCTTTGATATCTCTCTCCATGGTTTTCCCTACGGCATGGTAAAGACCTGTAAAAAATATTGGAATAAGGCCATAATGAACTCCATTGTGCAACTCAGGGATATCGTCTTTGATAATCCCCAGTTTTCCCTGCGCACAACTTTTGATAAAGATGATTTTACGCGGATCCTCCAATCCCATTTCAAGATTGCCACATCCACAATAGACAGTTTTTTTGCAACAATCGACGGCATGAATTTTTATGACGACCGATCCATGACGACCCGGGAGCTGTTTGAACGTTTTTTCCCCGGAAGAACCGACGTGCATCGCCTCCTGATGGAACCCATTACGTACGCAAATGGATCGACCCTTGATGATCCGGCAATTACCTACGGTATCGTCTTTTCAAATTTCATGAATAAGGGAGTATATACCTTTGAAGGTGGCACCGATAAATTGATCGGCATGATGATTGACGAACTCGAAAAAAACGGAGTAACCCTTTGTGTTAACGCAAAAGCGGATAAAATAGTGGTTGAAAAAGGAAAGGTGCGTGGTGTATATGCCCTGGACAAAACAATCAAAGCCCGGGCGGTCGTCTCCAACAGCGGTATAACCAACACCGTCTATAATCTTACTGAACGTGAAATATATTCCGATGAATTTCTCGAATTGGCCGACGGGATCAGGGTCAACAATTCTAGCTGCCAGGTCTATTTTGGTATCAGGGAAGGTGAACACATAGAATCCGTCGGTGACCTACTCTTTACCTCCCAGTCACCCCAATTCAGTTCAGGCGAATTACTGGATATGAAAACCAGGTCAAAGACATTTTCCATCTACTATCCAAAGACGCGGCCCGGCCTCAACCGTTACACCATAGTAGCCTCGATGAATAGTCGATTTAACGACTGGGCAAATCTGGACGATGAGCATTACCGGCGGGAAAAGCAAGATCTCATCGAGCGTTCGGTGAGTGATCTTGAAAAATATCTGCCGAACGTTAGAGAAAAGATCGATTGGATGGAAGCGTCAACACCACGAACTTTTAACGATTATACCCTCCATACCCGGGGGACATCGTTTGGGACAAAATTCGAAGGACTCGATGTATCCCGCTCCATTTTCAAAGAGGTGAGCGGACTTTTCCACGTCGGTTCCGTGGGTATTATTATGTCGGGCTGGCTCGGAGCAATCAACTACGGAGTTATCGTCGCAAACGATGTGGACTGTTACCTGCGCTCTTAAAGCAGACTCCCCAGCACCGGGGACTTGTCCCCTGACAAATATTTCGAAAAAATTCAATTTTTGTAATTTGTTACAGAACCCATGAGCCATAAAAAAGAAATAGAAAAACTTATCCCCCACCGTCCCCCGTTTCTCTGGGTTGACAGGATAGTCTCCTGTGAAAAAGAAACGATTATCACCGAAAAAAACATCAGCCATGACCTCGATGTCTTCTCAGGCCACTACCCCGATAACCCGGTGATGCCTGGAGTTCTTCTCTGCGAGGCGGTTTTCCAGAGCGGCGCACTCCTTATGGCCAAAAGAATGGAAAATGAAAGCATTGAGGGTAATAAGTTTCCAGTACTTACGCGCATAGGACATGCAAAATTTAAACGAACTGTTCAGCCCGGCGATACCCTACAAATAACAGTAAGAATAAAGGAAATCATAGCCGGTGTCTGCTTTTTAAAGGGGGCAATCAGGGTTGAAGACAAGGTTGCCGTGCAGGTTGAATTCAGTTGCACTCTCCTTGCACCACCCCCTGGAAAAAGCAAATAGGGAGGCCTTCACATTTCATTCAAACTCTTTTTACCATTGACCTGTTGAATTTTTACTAAAAGCAGGTAGAATACCCGATACCGCTTCACCGAAAATATGATTTTATCTTTTTAAATAACCGGGTTAACCGGGTCTGACCAGATCTTTCCCATGGTCGGGTTAATAGGGGATGTTTTTGTGCAGTTATCAATTCTTGACATGGTTATTCACGCCGGTCCGGTTGGACAGGGTGTTATCATAACACTTCTTATTTTCTCGCTCGTTTCCTGGACCATAGTCCTCATGAAATCCAGGCTGTTTCGCAAAGTCCGCCTGGATTCCGAAGATTTTCTTGATGTTTTCTGGCGTTCCATCAACCTCAACGAAGCCCATAAAATCGCCCACGAATTTGAATACAGCCCCCAGGCGGCTGTTTTTTCTGCGGGTTTTGGCGAATTACAGAAAATCAATAAAATTCGTAATAAACGGGAAGAGAGCAGGAGACCGGAAAACCTGGAAATGCAACTGGCCACCATGGACAACCTTAAACGTGCCATTAGAAAGACCGAATCTCAAAAACTCGGCGAACTTGGCAATAACTTGGCATTTTTGGCCACCACCGGCAGCGCTACACCTTTTATCGGACTATTTGGAACGGTCTGGGGTATCATGGTCTCTTTCCACGATATAGGTCAACGGGGTTCAGCGTCCCTGGCTATCGTTGCCCCCGGTATTTCAGAGGCATTGATAGCAACGGCTGCGGGTCTGGCCGTTGCCATTCCGGCGGTTATTTTCTATAACTATTTTTCCAACAAACTGACTGAGGTTGAAGAGGAAATATCTCATTTTTCAACCGACCTCCTCAACTTGGTGGAACGAGATCTCCTCAGCAGAATTTAATTTGACCATGGAACCTACACGCTCAAGATGCAGGAAAGGACTGGTATCGGATATCAACGTCACACCGCTGGTGGATGTTATGTTGGTGCTTCTTATTATCTTTATGATAACGGCGCCGATGATGACCCAGGGATTGAATATCGATCTTCCGGAAACCACGGCAAAGGCCCTGCGCCAAAAGGAAGACCCGATTGTCGTTACCATTGATAAAGACGGCGAAATCAGTATTAACACAATTCCCCAGGTTCGCGCCCTGATGATCCAGGAATTGAAAAAAAACTATGCCGCCAATAAAGAGCAGCCGATATTTATTCGCGCTGATAAAAATGTCCCCTACGGCCACGTTATCTCGGTCATGGCGGATATAAAATCGGTTGGTTTTACCAAGATAGGCATGATAACGCAACCACCCCAAAAAAAGTAACAGGACGGAAAGACACTTTTTATGGCGTCGGATGGCAATATACTTCCGTGGTAAAGGCTGCTTTACCCATATCTATTGCAGACAAGAAATATGGCTTCTTGCACCCGGATTTTGCAATTGACAGGTTCGGAAACTACCATTTATATGAAAGTACCTTCATTCTTGAATCGCTTTCATTGTTTGTTATGGCTGTGGTCTGAGAATTTGGTTCAACCATGCCGGTTACTTCCGGACATATTTTTAATAATTACCAAGGTTTTTCTGGGTAAAAGGACACTCTCGGACAGGCTCCCGGGTTGACGGAAAAGGGAACAAAACAGATCGAGTGAATCAACAATATTACACAACACATATGGTTGCATCTGAATGGAAACTGCCACTAAACATGGCGGTCGCCCTCCATATTCTTTTCTTTACAGGGATTATTTTCCTACCGGATCTATTTCATGCAAAACCGAAATTTGCGGAGATATACACGGTCAGCCTCATCACCATCAACGAACCTGCCCCCCCACCGCCGGTTACCAAAACAATCCCCAAAACGGCCGCACTCAAAAAAGAATTGAAAGAAGATGCAAGACCGCCGGTGAAGGCTGTTTCCCTAAGACCCTTAAAGAGAAAAAGAGTTCGAAAAATTAAAAAGGTCAAGGTACAAACGCCTGGAAGAGACGTCAGGAAAAGGCGTCGTCAACTTGCCAAAATCCTCAGGGAAGAGGCACTCCTTGAA
>CAZQOD010000045.1:8870-22953 GCA_964594945.1 uncultured Desulfopila sp. | reverse complement strand
CCCCTGGCCAATCGTATGGTATGGTTTTCGATCATCATGATACTTGGTGCCTTTACTGTTATAGGTCTTGAAATTGAGAATTCATGGCGGTTGCCCCTCGGGGTCATATTGCATCCCAATGTTACCTCGAATATATGGTGGATGGGTACTTTGTACGGCATGGCCGTGGGTATAATGTTTTTGGAGCTTTTTCTTATACTGTCCGGCTGGTATACCACGGCGGTGATATTTGGTATTGGCGGCGCCGTTGCCGAGGCCCTGGCAAACAGCAATCTGGGCTCTGTATTTGCATCCCTTAATTCCAGGCCGTTCTGGTACGGTTCCCAGTTGCCGGTATTTTTTCTGGCCTCGGCCATTCTTTCCGGTGCAGCGGCCGTTGTGTTACTGACACATTACAGCCATTTTCTCCATCGACGGAAAATGAGCGAGGGCACGACCCAGGGGCTGAGAACATCGGGTAAGGTGATGGTCTTGATGTTGTTTTTTGTCAGCCTGGCTACGGCCTGGAAGTTTATAAACGCGTTCCTTGGTACGCAGGATATGGTACTTGTCGTAAATTCAATGATCAAAGGGCCCCTTGCCGTAAGTTTTTGGGTGTTTGAGATCGTTGTTGGTCTGCTGGCCCCTTTTCTGCTGCTGGTCTTTAACCGGTTACGTTCGGTACCGGTGTTGTCGCTTGCGGCTCTGATGGTGTTGGTGGGCCAGTTCTTTTCGCGCTATAATATGGTTGTTTCCGGTGAAATTGTTCCCTATAACCACGGGTTTGTTGGTGTGCCTGATTATTATACCTATTCTCCGACATTGTTGGAATATCTCCTGGTTGTAGCTGGGCTGGGTGTTGTGATTTTAGGTTTTGTGGTCGGCGAACGATTTTTTGATAAGACATTTAACCTGGAAGCAGGTCATTGATGTTCCGCATCTTCAACAAAAAGTGAAGATCTACAGTCTTGCTCGTAGCTTGGTTATGTTGGTTTTCCTCCGCTTCGAGCAAGTGTCCTGTTGTGGATAAATGTGGCAAGATACAGAAAAGGTGTATCGATTGCGGCCACAATAAGTTTTAAGACATATGTTGTAATAAGGATTTGTATAAATTCATTTTTTGGTAAAATTCCCCAAAAGGCAATGGTCGTGAAAATCAGGGAATCGATCAGCTGACTGACCATTGTACTGGCGTTATTTCTCAGCCAAAGTGAGCCGGTTTTAGGCAAGCGTCTCTTCCAGAAATCATAGGCCCAGACATCGTGGAGCTGTGAGACCGCGTAGGCGATAAGGGATGCACACGCAATTCTTGGCAGGATAGCGAATATATTTTTAAGACTATCCTGGATAAAATCAAATTGGTTGGGGGTAAAAGCCAGGGCGATATTCATTATGACGACGGTGGTAATAAGGGAAAAAAAACCTATATATACCGCCTTTTTGGCAGCTTCTTTACCATAATTTTCCGATAAAATATCGGTTACCAGAAATGAGGAAGCATAGGTTATATTGCCCAGCGTTACACCGACACCCACTAGGTCAACCATTTTAAGTACTTGAATATTAGCGAGAATCGTGGCGATTGGTATCCAGATATAGAGTCCGGTTTTGCCGAAGAAACAGTATGCGGATATAATGGAGAGAAAATTTACCAGGAGAAGAACAGACCAGAGTATTTCATTGGAAACATGGGGGAGAAATTGGCTGAATCCGGCCATGGGCGTACCCTCTGTATATTGTTGATCAGGAGTTTGTCCGAGAGTAAATATTTTATTTTCGGACGTACACCAGTTGGATTATGTCGGATGGTAATCCAAAGTTATGAGGCTACTTTTCCCGTTGTAATTAAATTGTTTTATGTCGCATGTATTCGGTTTTGATAAGGCGGGTAGCCGTGACCGCCGTTTCCTGTGGGTGCAGACAGGCAGCCACCCTAGCAGATAATGATTTGCTGTTCAAGATTATTTTTATCCAAATCCTGCGTGTAGAACATGACGACTCTTTTATCTAACTGAATTTAATAATATTTATCGATAGTTGAACGATTTTTCCTTATCGCTTCCCCTGGGTTTTGCAAGCAACGGACAGGTGCTACCTGCGGGGGTTGGTTAAATTTTAAAATTGCCGACAACCTGTTTTAGATTGTTGGCCATACTCAGCAGGTCGGAACTGCTGGCATTAATTTGCGTGCTGCTGTTGGATATGCCTTCGGCGGCACTGTTGACCTGGCTGATATCATCCGTGATACTTCCCGCTACAATGGTGACTTGGCTGACGTTTTCATTAACCTCGGTCAGCCCCCTTGCCGCCTGGTTAATATTGTTGGCAATTTCTTCCGTGGCGGTGGATTGTTCGCCCACCGCGGTGGTGATAGTTGCGACAATTTCATTAACGCTGTTGATAACGCTGCTGATCTCTTTGATCTCCTCAACAGTTGTTGTGGTTGTGCTCTGCACCTCGTCGATCTGTTTTTTGATATCGAGAGTTGCTTCGGCGGTTTGTTTAGCCAACTCCTTGATTTCGTTGGCAACTACGGCAAAACCTTTTCCGGCTTCACCGGCGCGTGCCGCCTCAATGGTTGCATTGAGGGCAAGGAGATTGGTCTGTTCGGATATCTCCGTTATGGTTTCGGTCACCTTGTTGATGGCATCGGCCGAAGCGCCCAGTTCGGCCATGCGTACGGATGTCTTTTCAGCCTGTTGCACGGCTGTTTCGGAGATGGCCCGGGCATTTTCGGAATTTTGCGCGATTTCATTGATGGTGGCTGTCATCTCTTCTGCGGCACTTGCGACCATGGAGGTATTGGTGGTCGACTCTTCCATGGCTGCGGCGACATTGTTCATATTACCACTCATCTCTTCGGCGGCTGAGGCGACTTTATCAGAGAGTTGCGAGGTCTTTTGGGCGCTGTCGGCAAGGTTATCAGAGATGGCGGCCAGGGTCTTAGATTCGCTGTCAACGGAGGTGGTATTGTCGGCGATTGTGGCCACTAGTTTTTGCAGCTTTTCAAGGAAAATATTGAACCACTTGGCAAGTTCGTTGATTTCGTCCTGTGATTTCACTTCAATACGTTTTGTCAGATCTCCTTCACCTTCGGCTATATCTTGAAAGCTGGTTATCATACTCCGTAATCCGCTGACAATTCCCATAACGATAACCAGGCAAAGCGTGATAATTGCAGCAAAGATAATACCCGCGATAACGATCATGAAGATAATGTTGCTTTTAACCTGTAATGAGATTTCAGCACCCATCTCTTCTTTATACTTTGCAATATTGTCCAGGTAAACACCGGTGCCAAGCCACATATCGGTACCGGGGATCATTTCGGCATAACTGATTTTCGGACTGTTACCGCCACCGGGTTTGGGCCAGATGTAATTGACAAAACCGCCGCCGCCGTGCGCCTTGTCCCGGAGTTCTCTTATAAGGTAGACATTATTTTTATCCTTTACATCAACCAGATCTTTACCTTCAAGCTCGGTTTTGGCCGGCATGGCAATGGTAAGCGTATCCTTAAAAATAAAAAAGTACCCGGAGTTGTCTTCTTCGTAACTAATATCGCCCACCAGTTCCCGTAACAGTGAAATTTGCTCATCTTTATCGGTGATATTCTTTAAGGTATGTCCCGCCGCCATGGCCATGGCGTGGCTGGAAACCCGGATCTTCTGTTGTTGATCCCGCAGCATTACCTGGCCGGTTTTTTCGATACCCATATTTCTCGCCTTAATCCCATTCTGAACGGCAAAAATCACCATTACCAGAAAGAGTACAAAAACCGAAATGATGATTAAGTACATCCTTTGTCTTACCGTAAATCTATTGAGCATGTCTCCTCCCCTGTGCTGTAAACAAATGGTTCCTGAAATCCGCATTCCTGACCATGGTTTCAGGCTCTATGTCAAACCCTCTCTGCCAAAAGAGGATTTGTTGTTATTCCTCAAGATAAGTATATGTTATATCGGCTTGAATGTGAATTTCTATATAAATAATTTTTTGAAAAGAGTAGCAGTGGAAACATTTATTGTCCGGAAATGTTGAGAATAATTATTAATTTCAGAATAATATTTTTGGTCATTTAGCCACCGTTATTGTCCGTTGGCGACCAGGGCCGCAATATTTTGTCAAGGCTTATTGGGCCGGACTCAAGACAATTGCCGGTGCGAAACATTTTCTAAATGCAAAAAAGTTGCTAATTCAGGACGTTAACAATAAGAATTCAGTGCTATTAATTTAATATTTGAGTCTTGTTCCAACCTTGTCCGGTGGACGCCGTAAACCCGTCCATGACGGAACAGTACTCCCACCCCAATTTATTTTGTTATTAAGTTAATGATATTAAATAAGAATTATTTTCTAATATTCTGCATGTAAAAATTAGGTTATAGTTACTCTGTGGTATTGTTGTTAGGGGTATTATGTGGCTTGCGCTGGGGAAAATTAAATAACTACTTGATATTAAAATAAAATACAATGTTGTCGTCCAGTTCCACAAGTGTCAAATTGATGGATAAAAATATGTCAAAAGATAAAGCAGATGGCAAATATCGTTCCGGATCCGCCATGATCTGCCTCACCGGGGTGGGGAATGAATTATTTCAGGCAATCCAGGATCCTGTTTTTGTTGTAACCCCCGATGGAATAATAATAGATGCCAATAATGCGGCCCTTAATACTGCCCGCAAAAAACAGTCGGAAGTGCTTGGTCAAGGTATTTGCACGATTATACATGGGGGCAGTTCTCCCCATATCCAATGTCCCCTGGAAGAATTTTTACTTACCTGCACCTCACGTGTTGAAGAGACCACGTTGCCGGGGCTTTCCGGTGAATATCTGCTGACGATTTCCCCGGTTAGAGATCAGGATGGTTCCGTCGGTAAAATTCTCATGGTTGCCCGGGAACTGACGGGGGATGAAATGCGTAAGGCCGATTCATTGCGCACGGCCCAGATGGCCGCAATCGGTGAGCTGGCCGCGGGTGTGGCCCATGAGGTCAATAATCCCATAACAGGAATTATTAACTTTGCTCAACTGCTGCTGGATGACAGCGAAGAGGGTTCATTCCAGAGGGAGATATTAAAAAATATTGTAACAGAGGGGGAAAGAATCGCTTTAATTACCAAAAATCTACTTTCTTTTGCCCGTGAAACCGAAAACGGTAACGAACCGGTGGATGTAATTCAGGTTATCAGGGATACCATTTCCCTTGTTAAACATCAGTGTAAAAAAGACGGTATTATCCTGCGGGCCCACTGTTCGGCAAACCCCTGTCATGTTCTTGGTAATTTTCAACAATTACAACAAGTAGTTCTTAATATCATTAGTAATTCCAGGTTTGCGGTTAATGAACGTTACCCCCGTGGTTCAGCGGAGAAAAGAATCGAGATAAGTTGTTTAAAACTGTTAAAAGAAGATGGTTCGCCAATTTTTCAGATCAGTATTGAAGACTCGGGAACAGGTATTCCCCAGGGTATATTAAACCGCCTATTTGAACCTTTTTTTACGACAAAGCCGTCCGGCAAGGGTACAGGTTTGGGTTTGAGTATTAGTTATGGCATAGTCCACGATCATGGTGGCACGATCAAGGTCGATTCCATTATGCATAAGTATACAAGAATGATAATAGAATTACCGGCACTGGAGGAAGGATATGGTCGAAAATGATCAGCTTAAGAAAAACAGCCGTATTCTCATTGTAGACGATGAAGCCAGTATACGTCTCACCTTTGAGATGTTTTTAACCCGAGAGGGATACGGGCCGATAAGCACTGCCGCCACCTACGACGAGGCCTTGCTTGCTCTTAAGGAACACAGCTATGATCTTATAATCAGCGACATAGTCCTGGAAGAAAAACGTGGTACCGATCTACTGATCGCTATCAGGGAGCTGGGGATTGCCTGCCCGGTTGTTATGGTGACTGGTTTTCCCAATATTGATACGGCGGCCGATGCTGTACGCTATGGCGCATTTGACTATATTTCCAAACCTGTCAATAAGGAAACGTTGTTAAAATTTGTACGTCTGGCCCTGAAACATTGGCAACTTGAGAATGACAAGAAACGACTTCTTCTGGAAAATGAAAAAATTACCAGATATTTGGAAACAATATTCAGTTCGGTTCGGGATGCGATCTTAACTATTGATAACAGTATGAAAGTAGTCCACATCAATACAACCGCCAAAGAATGGTTGCAATACGATGTAGATATGCAAAGTCCGATGCTTGGTAGTTACGGTAATGCGATGGGGAGGGCTTGTATGCACGATGCCAAGCGGGTCTTGGCCTCGGGTCGAGCGGTACGGGAACACCATGTTGAATGTAACAATAAAGACGGAAGCACTCGCATAATAAGCCTCAATGCCGCACCCTTAAAAGACGGTGGCGGTGAATTTGACGGTGTGGTGATAGTGGCAAGGGATATTACCCTGCCCCTGCCGGTCACGGGTAGTGTTTTAAGGGATAGATTTCACGGTTATGTCGGTTCCAGCAAAGAGCTCCGGGATGTCTATAAACTTATAGAAAATGTAGGTAAAGTCGATACCGCTGTTCTGGTTACCGGTGAATCCGGCACCGGTAAAGAACTTGCTGCGGAAGCGTTACATGCCGAAAGTTCCCGATCTTCCATGCCTCTAATCAAGGTGGATTGCGGAGCAATATCCGAAGAACTGTTGGAAAGCGAGTTGTTCGGCCATAGAAAAGGCGCTTTTACCGGGGCCGAAGCGGATAGACAGGGTAGGCTGCTGCTGGCCGATAAAGGGACGCTCTTTCTAGATGAGATTGGTGATATTTCACCACGAATGCAGTTGCGTCTGCTCAGGTTTCTGCAGGAGAAGACTTTTACGCCGGTTGGCCGTGATACCCCCATCGAGGTGGATGTAAGGATTATTGCCGCAACCAATGTCGATTTTATTAAAAAGATAGAGGAGGGTTCTTTCAGAGAAGATCTATACTATAGATTAAAAGTGGTGGAAGTTAAATTACCGCCCCTGAGAAATACGAAAGATTCAATTCCCCTGCTCGCCAACCACTTTTTATCACTCTTTCGTGAAAAGCTAAAACGTAAGATTCATGGTATTTCTGATCAGGCCATGGATGCTCTTGTTCACTACGGATGGCCGGGAAATACACGAGAATTAAGACATGTTATCGAAAGAGCCTGCGTCCTGTGTGAAGGTTCCACCCTCTCGCTTAATTGTTTTCCTGAGGAAATTTATCATCGGTCATCGCCAGAAAGGTCGATTGGCAAGGGTGGAGAAAACAATCACCTCTTCGCACTGCCGCCGTATATGAGTGAGAGAGAAATTATTATAGATACCCTGAAAAGGGCCCACGGTAATAAATCCAAGGCATCACGTATGCTTAACATAGATCGTTCCACTCTCTATCGAAAAATGCAAAAATTTGCTATTGCCAATGATATTGGCATATCCGTTATTCCTGCCAAAGATAGTTAGTGTCTGTCCATAAATGCCCATTTCGCCCTAACTCTCCGTTGCTTTCAAAATTTAATCCTCCGATAAAGCGAGGTACAAGACATCGAGATATCGCATATATGCCTGTGGTTAAATTCATCAAGCGCCTCGATTTAGTGTAAAATTGCTCATCCATAGACAGGTACCAGTTAATTCCCCTCTTTACTATAGCTGTTGCATAACTGTTGCGCGACACAGCTTTGCAACAGTTGTTTCATCTGCGCCACAGCTTTGCAACAGTTGTCGCGTTATTGTCTTAATTCTGCGGTTCTTGCGTAAATTACCTGTTAATTCAATATGTTCCTTTGCTGCTTTCCCTTGGTTTCGGCCAAATTTGTTTTGGCACGGCTTATGCTATATCAATTTCAAATGACGGGAAAGAAACGTTAATGAATAAAGGAATTTAAGGGAGTTTACCATGAAAGAAGCCACTATACTAACCAGGGAAGAGAGTGTTGCACGGGGTGATGTCAGCGTTGAGATCAGTAAGGTTGCAGTGGGGGCGATTGGGGTTACCTCTGTACTGATCGGTTGTTGGGCCGTGGTTTGTATTATCTCGGGCATGGTTAGTAGCGGCGGGCCTTTTGAACTGGTCCGCAGTCTGTTTGCGGCGATGGGTGGCTGAGTTTTAGATTACTTACTCCATAGAAACTTGTAAAGAAAAACAAGAAAATAAAGGTAGTGTTCAATTTAACGGGTTCATAACAGAAACAAGGCATTTGCTTGCAGCTTGTCTGCGTTAGGTCTAGTTCGGTTTGTTACGAAGCTTAAATCTTATAGGCAGGAAATGAGAAAAGAGGTTAAACGTGGAAAAAGCAATTGTTAAAGAAAAAACGGTATCCAAGCCCACCATACACGAAATAGAACAGACCAGCAGTGAACTTTACAAAGTTGGTGCATATATGACAGCATCTTTTGCTGCGATAGTAGGTATTTGGGGTGCTGTCTGTCTTTACAGCGCCCTGGCGTCAACCGGTGGTCCGGTGGCCTTGGTGAAGAGTATGTTTGGAGCATTGTAGGAGTATTCCAGGGGGTGTGCGCAGGCTCCCGGCACTGGTTTTCCGGAAGGGTTAATCGTAGATATGTACCCCGCATCACTGTGGTTTTGTTGTGGGGTTCTTTATTGGTCAGGGGATTATTATCCCGCTGGCTTTTGTGGTATGCAGGAGTTTTGTCTAATTTGATCAATCAGAATACCACGCGTATATTATGGCAATTTTAGTTCGCAATCTTTTTATATTTTTTATCCTCACCGTACTGTTGATTCTCGGTTACGGGATTTGGAATGTTGAACATACGTTTCGAACCGTTAATTACAGCGAGTTTCGCTTTTGCCTGGCCAATCACGATATTCGTACCATCACATTTATCGGTAATAAGGTGAAGGTGCAGCATGAAGACGGCGACTGCTATGAGACAATTGTCCCCAATGCCGAAAAATTAATTTCCGAGCTCCAGGATAAAAATATTCAGATAATCTTTAAAAAAGACAGGTCTGAGATGATTTTTCAGGGCCTGATACTGCTCTATATTGTTCTGTTGGCCTTGACAATTATTGTTTCCCTGAGCCGGAAAAAGAGAGCTGAAGAAGGCGAAAATTCGTTTGCTTCTGATAAATTAATTTTACCCGGTGGCCATGATAAATCGGTCACATTTGACGATGTGGCCGGTATCCCAGAGGCCTTGGAGGAGTTGTCGGAAATTGTCAGTTTTTTAAAAAACCCCCGGCAGTATAGTTCCATCGGGGCGGTGAGTCCCAAGGGCATATTGTTGCAGGGGCCGCCGGGCACTGGTAAAACCCTGCTTGCCAGGGCGGTGGCCGGTGAGGCCCAGGTTCCTTTCTTTAGTTTCAGCGGTTCTGATTTTGTCGAGATGTTTGTCGGCGTCGGCGCCTCCAGGGTCCGGGATATTTTCAAAGAGGCCAAGGCCAAGGCACCCTGTATTATATTCATCGACGAGATTGACGGGGTGGGGGGACGGAGGAGCGGGGGTGCTGCGGCAAGTGGTCAGGACGAGCGGGGGCAGACTCTCAACGCCCTGCTGGTGGAAATGGATGGTTTTATTTCTTCGGATACCATCGTTGTTCTGGCCGCCACCAATCGTCCCGATATTCTCGATCCGGCCCTGCGACGTCCGGGCAGGTTTGATCGTCAGATAAATATTTTATCCCCTGATATTAAGGGAAGAAAGAAAATACTTGAGGTACATGGTGCAAAAGTTGCCCTCGCACCGGATATCGATATGGAAAAAATTGCCGGTATGGTTCCTGGTTTTACCGGGGCCGAGTTGGCAAATCTTGTCAATGAAGCGGCACTTTTGGCTGCCCGCGACGGTAAGGATACGGTTAACCCCGCCGATTTTGAGCACGCCAGGGATCGTATTTTAATGGGTGTTGAACGAAAGGGAATGATTCTTTCGGAGGATGATCGCAGGGCGCTTTCCTACCATGAGGCCGGTCATGCCATTATCGCCAAAATTTTACCAAAATCCGATCCGATCCATAAAATCACCATTATTCCCAGGGGAAGGGCTTTAGGGCAGACACAACAACTTTCCGTAAGTGACAGGAGTAGTTATTGTTTCGATTATCTAAAGAGCAGGATTACCATCCTTATGGGCGGCAGGGCTGCGGAGGAAATTGCCTTTCAGCAGCGGACAACCGGCGCCCAGGGAGATATTGCCCAGGCCACTGAAATAGCAACTAATATGATCTGTAAATGGGGTATGAGTGATAGGATAGGGCCCCAGACCATGGTTGTTGATGACAGTGATTTTCTTGGTGGTGCGGCAAGGCGGATGGAGATGAGTGATAAGACGGCGGGATGCATTGACAAGGAGATAAGTGAGCTGCTTGAACAGTGTTATAACGAAGCCATGACCATTCTGAAAAAGGAATATTATCTATTAAAGCAACTTGCGGCAATCCTCCTGGAGGTGGAGACCCTTGATGAGGAAGATTTTGAGATAATAATGTCCTGTCATTTTACTGAAAAAATTCAAGCGGGGGTTAAAGAGACCCACCAATGTGAAAACTGTCCGGCCGCCGATAGCTGCCTCCACTCCAGACGAAATAAAGTATAGTCGATGCGTTCCTTAAAACAGACAAGCTACATGGTATTCACCGGCATAGCTGTAATGCTGATCTTCGTGGTAGTCCTTACCATTCGTCAATATCAACTCACCAAGAGATATAACATTGTTATTTCCCAGAGCGAAGAGATGATCTTCCAGTTTTCCACCGTTCGTGAGGAGATCACCACCGCCCTGATCGAAAAGGACTGGCAAAAAATTGTCAGGGGTGCCGACCGGCTGAAAAATTTAAATTCAGTTTTGGCAAGACTCCAGGAAAATACGCTTATTCCCGGAGAGTACAGGCTCGATTTGGCAAAACAAGCCGACTTGTCCGGCTTGGCCATCGCCTCCAGGGGAATAATTTCCAGTCGGGATAAGGTTGCGTACAGCCTGCGGCTACAACGTAAAATGCGGGTGTTGGCCGGTTATCTTGAACAGTTCGACAGGGTTATTGTCGGCCGGATGAGGGCAAAGGTAGTGCGGTTCCAGACGATGATGATCGGCGCCCTGGCTGCGGTGATTTGCCTTATCAGTTTTTCCTTACTGTTTTTTTACAAAAGAACGATGTTACCCATAATGCGTTTAGTGCAACAAACCGGAAAACCCGATATTTACAGCACCGGTTTTAGCTACGATAACGACGCCTGCAGTGAAGTTGTGCTGTTCACCGATGCAGTGAATGATCTCCTTAAAAAGAGAGCGACAAAGGGCGGGGGGATAACGCAGCATGGCGAACATTTTGCCACCCTTATCAACGAGAGTACCAACCTGGCAAACGGCATTATTAATTATGCGCAATTGCTTGCGGATTCCTGTCGGGAGGTGGGGATCGGTGGAGAGGAAAGGAAAATTCTTGAGACTATAATTGAAGCCGCAGAGCGTATCGCCAAGCTGAACAAGGAGATTTAACCCGTTGGGGGAAGAGATGGTAAATCCTGGCAGGAAATTTTTCAGTAAATGGAAATTTCTCAGTTACTAATATTAATCGGAGTACCACAATGATCAAATGGCCATTTCCAAAAATGAGTTTATTTATTCTGCTGATATATTTATCTCTTG
This sequence comes from uncultured Desulfopila sp., assembly GCA_964594945.1. Classification (GTDB taxonomy): domain Bacteria; phylum Desulfobacterota; class Desulfobulbia; order Desulfobulbales; family Desulfocapsaceae; genus Desulforhopalus_A. Next base: position 11,369 of record CAZQOD010000045.1, on the reverse strand, counting down.
TCGGCAACGGATTTTCCGCTGAAGAGTATGATAGCGACAAGTACGGCCCTGAAGAGCTGATTGTCTGGGATCATCCGGCAAAGGCAACCTTTGTCCATAAGATTCACACCATGGACGCTGGACTCGCTTGCGATTCTTGCCATGACGAACTCTTTGAAATGGAAGCTGGGGCAATGGCCGACAACAGTAACTTTACCATGGCGGCCATGGCCGCAGGTCAGTTTTGCGGCAAATGTCACAATGGTGATACCGCTTTTGCCAGTAACAGCAACTGTAAGAGTTGCCATGTGGTGGAGGATGAACCCATTGTCTGGAGTGAGCCAACCATGGTTATGTTCAGCCATAATTCTCATGTCGAAGATTCAGGCCTTGAGTGTGCGGACTGTCATAACGGCAGGTTTATGATGAAAAAAGGTGCGGCGCTGGCCAACAAGGATTTTACCATGGCCTCTTTTAAAAAGGGGTTGTATTGCGGTTCCTGTCATAATGGCGACGATGCCTTTGACTCTGCGGCTCAATGCGGATCTTGTCACCTGGCGCCTAAGGGGAAAATCATCTTTAATCAACCGGTAAAATCGGTGGTTTTTGAGCATGTGGTTCATGTTGAAAAGGCAAAATTATCCTGTGAATCATGTCATAAAGAAGTATTTGCCATGAAGCGGGGAGGTTTTGAAAAGCAAAAACTCATCACCTCTGAAAATGCAGCGGAAAAGAGAAAATATCTCGTTGCCCTCCATAAAAAATATTGTGGTACATGCCACGATTCGTCCCAAGCTTTTGGTTATCTGACCAGGTGTACTGTTTGTCATGTGGGCGTGAAGGGGATGGCTGGGCAGTTGGACGAGGTAACAAAAAATAAAAAGCATGACCAGTCGGGTAGCCATTTAAACAGCTCCCATCAGTAACTGGCAGTTTTTGTGAATAAAATAATGCTCTTGGCTGCTGTGTATTTTCATATCCAACATATGACTGTGCTAATTTTTTTAAAAAAATCTAAATTTGCATAAAATGCTTATTCCCGCCCAGCCTCCTGAAAACATGTCCGTATCGGGCATGTTTGGGAAGCAGGGGATTATGTGTTTGCTGAATCCTGTCATATATAATTTTTAGAGAGGGAAAAATGACGAGTAGAATTGTTAATATTTCGAAAAAGTGGGGATTTCATGGCGTGGAAGCCCTGAAAGAATCGAGTCCCGGTTACAAAGTTTTAATGGGTTTTTTTGTCCTTATGACCCTGGCGGGACTGGCCGCCGGTCTCCACGCTCTGTATGTTGGTTACCACCATGTCTACGGGGTATCCAGGCAGATATCATGGGGATTGCTTATCTCCGTATATATCTTTTGTGTTGTCACCTCCACGGGACTCTGCATTGTCTCATCCATAGGACATGTCTTCGGAGGGGAAGCCTTTATGCCCATTGCCAAGCGGGCCGTCTTTATGTCTATTATTTTTATGTTCGGCGGATTCTGTATTATATTCTTTGATATTGAAAATCCATTCAGGATGGCGATCTGGAACGTTTTATCCCCGAATTTTGTCTCTAATATGTGGTGGATGGGAACCCTCTACGGCATGTATCTGGTCTTTATGATGGTGGAATATTATTTCCTCCTTGACCAAAATCACTCCATGTCGCGTCTAATGGGATTTTTTGGTCTGGTGGTCGGGGTGGCCGCCCATAGTAATCTCGGTGCTGTTTTCGGTATGTTGCATGGAAGACCGTTTTGGTACGGCCCTTACCTGCCCATTTATTTTATTTTTTCCGCCGCCATGTCCGGTGGTTGTGCGATTTTGTTTTTTACAACCATCGGTTGGAAAATTAATCCGGAAATTATGAATCAGCGCATGGAACGTGCGGTAAAGGCTGTAACCCAGGTCACCATCTTTCTTATCTCCGTTATAATATTTTTTACTATCTGGAAAATTATTACCGGTATGGTCTCGGAGGGGAAACAGCTGGTTATCATGTCGTTTTTAAGCGGTGACTACGCCGTTAATTTTTGGGTATTTGAAGTTTTCCTCGGTATGTTTTTACCGCTTTACCTGCTGATTCGATCGAGGGGGAATAATTTTAACCTGATAATTTGGGCCACCGGCCTTATGATGATCGGTATCTTCTTTATGCGTTACGATATTGTGATCCCCGGTCAGATGGAATCGGTCTATCATTCTTTAGGTGTTGTCGAGGAGGCGACTCTCCTTAGATATACTCCTTCATTCCACGAGATAATGGCGTCTCTTTTCGGTATTGGCTTTATCGGGTTTACTTATTTTGCCGGTGAAAAAATGCTCAACGGTCATCAGCTCGAAAAGCATGAGATAGTTCCGGAAGGTGGTTATATCTGTCCAGGTTGTGGCGCTATCCATTATATGGAAAAAGGTGAGACCGAAGAAGATGCCATGAAGCGTCACCACAGGATATGGTAATCGCGTCTGCAGTTGTATATCCATTATCAAACCACACCCATTGAAGGTATTTTTATCATGAAATGTTCGAA
>CAZQOD010000045.1:0-8860 GCA_964594945.1 uncultured Desulfopila sp. | reverse complement strand
GATTTTGATAAACTTGAAAACGAGGGTATCGCGTCCGTTACCGCCCGCGAAAGAAGGAATTTTTTAAAACTTGGCCTGGCCGTGGCCGGGGTATATGCAGGCGGTAAAATATTGTCACTCACCTCGTTAATCGGCACGGCCCATGCTGCGGGCGGTGTCGAATTTATAGAAGAATATCCATATAATCCACACTACAGCATGGTTATACGCCAGTCGCTTTGTATCGATTGTGAAAAATGTGTCGATGCCTGCAATATGACCAATCACGTGCCCGAATATGGGTATAGAACCCGTATCCTTACCAAAAAGTATAGCGGTCAACTGGATAAACAGGTTGAATTCATCCCGGTGCTTTGCAATCACTGCAATAACGCGCCCTGTGTCAGGGCATGTCCGACTAAGGCCACTTACAAGGATCCGGTGACCGGTATTGTCCGTATGGAGAGTAAAAAATGTATTGGCTGCAAAACGTGTATGCTGGCTTGTCCCTACGATGCCAGATATTTTAATAATGAGAGACGGGCCGTCGATAAATGTGATTTTTGCTGGGATAAGAGATTATCCAAAAAAGAGACCCAAACCGGATGTTCCGCCGCCTGTCCCACCGGGGCCAGGACCTTTGGTAATCTCACCGATCCGGATAATATAGTTTATAAACTTGTCCACCAGTTGGAAGAGCGCATCTGGGTTATCCGTCCGGCGGACGACACTAAACCAAATATTTTTTATATGAAGGGTAATATGCGTTCCGTGGATAATATTTTGCGGGAACAGAAATTTAAATATTTTAATCCCGAAAAGGTGTGATAATTGACAGATTTCTTGGTTATCATTATAATGACATTATAACCTGACCCTGTTTCTTGAAAAACCAATGTTGTAATTGACAAATGGTCGGAATGTAGGGTTAATGATTGCCAAGGGAGGATGAAATGGCGGTTCATACCGAAAGAATAACCATTCTCGGCACCCCCAAGTTTAAGTTGTTTCTTAGAAAAGAGGCGAAGAATGCGGGGGTGAGTGTCTCGGAGCTTGTGAGACGGCGCTGTGAAAAAAGAGTGGACACAAGTGAAGATGAGCAGCTTCTGGAGCTTTTACTGGCCCAGGTTAGCGAGGCCACCGCGAGGGCAAGGGCGTCACTTACGGAGGGTTTGTCCGTGGCGGAACAGACCCTTGCCGACTTGAAGAGGGAGAGGGTTTGAGCAGTTTAAAGGATGTGATTGCGGCCATGAGGGAGGTTTTGCTCTTAACCGATAAGGTTGAGCGAAGTGGACGGATTTTAACGGAAATATCCCACGAACTGCGTGATCATGATCGTCGTTTGATCCGTTTGGAGACAATGGTTGAGATGGCCGGTCGCCAAAAGCAATTGCCTGTTTCAAAGTAGTTGTTTTGCGACGAATATTAACCAAAACGGCCGGTAATATAATCTTCTGTCAGTTGTTGCAAAGGGTTGGTGAAGAGTTTATCAGTGGCGCCGACCTCGATAAGATCGCCCAGGTGGAAATAGGCGGTGCGCTGGGAGACGCGTGCCGCCTGTTGCATGGCGTGGGTGACGATAACAATTGAATAGTGGGTGCGTAGTTCGGCAATTAATTCCTCAACTTTGGCGGTGGCAATTGGATCAAGGGCCGAACATGGTTCGTCCATTAGAATTACTTCCGGGCTGACGGCGATGGCCCTGGCAATACAGAGCCTCTGTTGTTGTCCGCCCGAGAGGCCGGTGCCTGCTTCCTGCAGGCGATCTTTTACCTCATCCCATAAACCCGCCTTTACCAGCGACGTTTCCACAATGGCGTCCAGTTCTATCTTATCGGCGGCAAGTCCGTGTATCTGCGGGCCGTAGGCAATATTATCATAGATCGATTTTGGAAAAGGATTCGGTTTCTGGAAGACCATGCCCACTCTGGCCCGCAGGGGAACGACATCCATTGCTGGATCGTAAATATCCACGCCGTCCAGATAGATATTTCCCTGTACCCGACATGAGGGGATGGTATCGTTCATGCGGTTTAAGCAGCGTAAAAATGTGGATTTTCCGCAGCCCGAGGGGCCTATCATGGCGAGAACCTCATTTTTGCCGACATCAATACTGATCGAGTTTATGGCCCGTTTTTCACCGTAGGTGACCACCACATCCCGGCAACTCATGCGTGGATCTTTTACAAAGGGTATGCCGACGCTCTCCCGGCCAGTGGGTTGGCTCTGCGTAATCGGTCCGTTACGGTCGAGTGATTTGGGGATAATGGCCGTAAACGATGTGTCGGGTATGTTTGTTGCGAGTTCCATTTATTTCCGTAATATGCTGAATTTTCAAGGAGATGATCGGTTTTTTTACCAATCATCTCCTGTTTAAACCTGACGGGCGAAAAATTATTCAATCTTCATTGTTTTAAGAGCTGCGACGTCCGCACGATACTGCTTTCTCTCCGCATCCGGCATGGGTATCATACCCTTGTCGGCCAGGTAGCCATCTTCACCCCAGGACTTTTCGCTTGTGAATTCATCTAGATAACCCTTCATCCCAGGTATAACGTTAACGTGGGCTTTTTTTACGTAGAAAAACAATGGTCGCGATACCGGATAATCACCCGCGGCAATTGCTTCAAAGGTGGGGGCTTTACCCTCGATCAGTGAACCCTGGATTACATCACTGTTTTGCTCAAGAAATGAAAATCCGAATATACCCACCGCCTGGGGATTGGCCTGCAGTTTCTGGACGATGAGGTTATCGTTTTCGCCGGCTTCTATATAGGCTCCGTCTTCCCGAACGGTATGGCATATTTCTTTATAGGCCTTTTTGTCTTTTTTCTTCATGGCCTTGATAAAGGTAAAGGTTTTGGCACCCCTTTCCATGGCAAGTTCAGCAAAGGCGTCGCGGGTTCCAGATGTGGGCGGCGGACCGAGCACTTCAATGGGTGTATTGGGTAGGGCGGGGTTGACGTCCTGCCAGGTTTTATATGGATTATTAATAAGTTCGCCTTTTTTAAGCGGATTGGGTACCCGTTTGGCCAGGGCGAGAAAGATATCCCTGCGACTCAGTCTTAGGGTTGAGGCGCTTTTGGCGTTGGCGAGTACAATGCCGTCGTAGCCGATTTTTACTTCTACAATCTCCCGTACACCATGGGCGATGCATTTTTTAATCTCGGAAGTTTTAATTGCCCGTGAGGCGTTGGATATATCGGGAAATTTTACACCGATCCCACCGCAAAAGAGTTTGAAGCCGCCACCGGAACCGGTGGACTCAATCTTGGGCGTTTTATATCCGCTGCTTTTACCGAACTGTTCCGCGACAACGGTGGCAAATGGATACACCGTCGATGAACCCACTATTGAGATATAGTCGCGGGCGGCCATTGCCGGGCCGGACATGATTAATGCGAGACTGGTTGCTGCATAAATTGTTTTGATTTTCATCTTTTCTCCTGCTTTGTTTTTATAGTTAATGTTTGTTCGCAGCCCCTCGTCAAGGCCGGACTTTGTCTTTTCGCTTCATATTGTTTTCAGTATGATTGAGTTTAATTAGAACATGTAAATATTAGTGCCTTACTCCGTAAAAGCTGTAATAAAAAACAAGAAATAATAGACTATAAAAAACCGGATGATAGTAACAGCAACAAGGCACTTATACCGGCTTACCGTTCATTTCTGGTGTTAGAAATTTGTTACCATTTGATTTCAAATTTTTTACGAAGGTAGACCGAAAGACTGTTCATGGCGATTAAAAATGCAAGCAGTGTCATAATTGCAGCGGAGGTCTTCTCGGTAAAGGCCCGTTCAGGGCTATCGGCCCACAAATATATCTGTACGGGGAGGACGGTCGCCGGGTCGGTCAGTGATGTCGGGATATCTGCGATAAATGCAACCATGCCGATCATAAGCAGGGGCGCTGTTTCGCCTAGGGCCTGGGCCATGCCGATAATGGTCCCCGTTAACATGCCGGGCATGGCAAGGGGCAGAACGTGGTGAAAGACGGTCTGCATCTTTGAAGCGCCCACGCCCAGGGCGGCTTCCCTGATGGATGGCGGGATCGATTTAAGTGAGGCCCGACTGGCGATTATAATGGTCGGCAGTGTCATAAGGGTCAGCACCAGCCCTCCGATGAGCGGTGTTGAGCGGGGAATACCCCAAAAATTAATAAAGACAGCAAGGCCGAGAAGACCGAAAATAATTGAGGGTACCGCGGCCAGGTTATTGATATTCACCTCGATGAGATCCGTCCATCTATTGGCGGGTGCAAATTCTTCAAGGTATACCGCCGTGGCCACACCAATGGGAAAAGATAGCGACAGGGTGATGAAGAGAGTATATAAAGAGCCGACTAGGGCCCCGGCTGTACCGGCCAGTTCAGGTTCCCTTGAATCTCCGGCATTAAAGAACCGTTTATTAAAACGTTTGTGGAGTTTCCCTCTTGTGCGGAGGGTGTCAATCCAGGTAAGCTGCTTATCTTTGATCCGACGGTTCTCGTTGTTGAGTGTGCGGTCTATCTTGCCCTTTACCAACATATCTACATCGTCGTCGGCAAGCACCCATACTTTTTGGCTGGAGCCAATGATCTTGGGATTACTTTCAACCATTTCCCGTAATTTATAAGCGGCGGCTGGGCTGATTAATTTTTTTAGAAGTCTTTTGTCGCAACGGCTGTTAACATCTTTGAACATGGCGTACAGTGAATGTTTAACAAGTCCGGAGAAATCGCCATTTGCCAGTTTTTCTTCGTTGAAATATTTTTCATCAAAATGAACATCGAGTTCTATATATGTTTGGCTAAAGGCGGTGTAGCCGTCCTTAATAATTGTCGTAAAGAGAAAGACAATAAAGGCAAGAGAGATGAAAATTGCCCCAATACCCAGGCGTTTAAATCTTTTTTCAGCCCTGTATCGTTTTTTAAGTGATTTGTCCGGGGCCGGCAGTTTGTTGTTTATGATCGGCATAATTATTGTTTACTCGTATTGTTCTCTGTATTTACGGACAATTTTCAGGGCGATAATATTTAATATCAGAGTGAAGATAAAGAGCAGAAGACCAAGGGCGAAAGCGGCCAGGGTCTTGGGACTGTCAAATTCCTGGTCCCCCACCAGGAGGGTAACAATCTGCACGGTTACCGTGGTGACGGCGCTCAGTGGGTTGAAGGTGAGGTTTGCCGATAGTCCCGCCGCCATAACAACGATCATGGTCTCTCCCAGGGCCCGTGATACGGCGAGGAGGATGGACGCGACGATCCCCGGCAGTGCCGCCGGGATAATAACGTGTCTGATGGTCTCAAAATGGGTGGCACCCAGGGCCAGAGAACCGTCCCGCATGACCTGTGGTACGGCGTGGATCACGTCGTCCGAGAGTGAAGAGACAAAGGGGATGATCATAATGCCCATGACAAGGCCCGCCGCCAGGGCGCTTTCCGAAGATATTGAGTAGGCAAATGTATTGCCGATATTCCTGATAAGCGGTGCCACCGTTAAGGCTGCAAAAAAACCGTAAACCACGGTGGGGATGCCCGCTAGTATTTCCAGAACAGGTTTAACGATGGTGCGGATACGATTGTTCGCGTATTCTGATAAATAGATGGCTGAAAGCAGGCCGATGGGAATGGCCACCGACATGGCGATGGCGGCGATAAGAAATGTACCCAGAAAAACCGGTACGATTCCAAAGGCCCCGGAGGAGCCGGCCTGATCGGCGCGGATTGCCATTTGCGGGCTCCATTGCAGGCCAAAGAGAAAATCACTTACCGGTACCGCCTTAAAAAAATGGAGGGCCTCAAAGAGTACGGATAGAACAATGCCGATTGTGGTAAGGATGGCGACCCCGGAGCAGCAGATCAAAGCGATTGTAACTATCCCTTCGACTATATTACGGGCCCGCAGGTCTTTATGGATCTTTTTCAAAGTAAAAAGGGCTGCGGCAATGCCTGAGAAAAGGGCTGTCCCGCAGACAATATTTCTTGCTAGATGGAGACTGGCAAGATATTGGTCGGCTGCAGCCAGGATCGCAGGATCTGTGCTGTTTGTAGTGAAAGATGATAGTGCCGCATTTTTAACTTCGTTTATAATAAGGCTCAGTTCATCTGCGGAAAGTAAGAGATATTCTCGGGGCAGATTGTGGGATACGGATGAAGAGATAACCGTATTTTCAAAAATTTTCCACAGTACGGTTATAAAAACTGCAGGTAATGTGCAGCTTAGAGCGCTGAACATACCGTAATGTGATACCAGGGAGTGGAGTTTTTTCGTACCTCCGCACTGCACGGCAATATTCTCTGCGCGACGCACCCCCAGTATATAAAAAACTACTACCAGGACGGCCATGCAGAGCGGGGTGTATGCGTATATATCCATTATATCCTCTTTTGCGCCCTCAACAATCAGTCGAAACGGGTTATGGTGCCTTCGACGAAGTAGACAACTTCTTCGGCAATATTGACGGCACGATCGGCGATGCGTTCAAGATGCCGGGCCAAAAGGTAGGTGTTGATATGGTAACCGGGATGACCCGGATCATTTTGTATTCTCACCTTGATATCTTCGTAACAACGGTTTCTGCATGCGTCGACGGTATTGTCATCGAGGAAGATGGTGGCGGCAAGTTGCGCGTCGTGGTTGATCAGGGAATCGATGCTCTTTTTCAGCATGGACAGTACCTTCTCGGTCATCGGTGCAAAATTATAGGAAATTGCCTCGGGATGATTGAATTTTGAAATATTATCCACGCGCATGGCAATGCTGACCGCGATATCGGCAATTCGTTCCATCTCGTTGTTGATCTTGATTACGGCGATTAAAAACCTGAGATCGCTTGCCACCGGTTGATGGAGGGCGAGAATTTTTAAACAATCCTCTTCTATGGCAATTTCCATTTCATCCACTTCATAATCCGACATGATAATGGACTGGATCATCCGCTGGTCATGGCTTTCGATCACCTGTGCGGCCTTGCGTACTTTTTCTTCAACCATGGCGCTCAGCTTTAACAACTCCCTGTTGAGGTAGTTGAGTTCGTGGTGAAATGTGTAGTGATGGTTCATCGGTAAACTCTTATTTTGAGATTGGTATCTCCCGGCCTTGGCTATCTGATATTTTCAATACGGATCACAATAGAGGTCCTTTGTTATGTGACGATTAGAGAATTATTAGGATATGGTTAGATTGCCGCAAAGGTCTTGCGGAGATGAAAAAAATAATAGAGGATGGTTGCAGGATTTTGGTAACGCTTAAGAAAAATATAACGCAGACAAGTTGCAAGTAAGTGCCTTGTTTCTGTTATAAACCCGTTAAGTTGAACATTACTTTTATTTTCTTGTTTTTCTTTACAGGTTTTATGGAGTAAGGCACTAAAATTCGCGAAGTTTAGGGAAAAATTTAATTAATGCTGACAATATGGGAAAGGTGAATGTTCTTGTGGTTGAAGATGAAGCGGATATCCAGCAATTGGTCAGTTATAACCTGATCAGGGCCGGATTTAATGTAACCTGTGCCGATACGGGTGAAGAGGCGCTCAAACGGATACGATGTGAGGAAATAGATTGTGTTCTCCTTGACCTGATGTTACCGGGTATCAGTGGCCTTGAGGTTTGCGCCCTTATGAGAAAGATGGAATCTTCCCTTGTTCGTTCAATCCCCATCATTATGCTCACCGCTAAAGGCGAGGAGGAGGATGTGGTAGCGGGTCTTGAGAGCGGTGGTGATGATTATATCACAAAACCCTTTAGCCCCAAGGTCTTGGTCGCACGAATTAAGGCTGTTATTAAACGCTCTCGAACGGTTGCCGGTTCTTCCGAAGACGATAAAAGCGTGATTGTCGTCGACGGTTTACAGATTGATAAGGGCAGGCACGAGGTGACCATCGACGGCAAGCCCATAAGTTTGACAACCACTGAATTTGGTATCCTTCTACTGCTCGCGGAGAAGCCGGGTTGGGTCTTCACTAGGCAGCAGATTATAGACTCGGTGCGTGGTTATGATTTTTTAATTACCCCCAGGGCAATTGATGTGCAGATTTTTGGTCTGCGCCGGAAGCTCGGGGAATGCAGCGGGATGGTGGAAACCGTCAGGGGCATTGGTTATCGGTATAAATCTATAAAAGAAAAAAAGGAACGTCTTGGTGATACAACCTAAAAAAATTATCTGGCAGATTTTTCCGGCCAATATATTGACCCTGTTGATCGCCATTATTGCCGTTGCCTGGTACAGCGCCACGGCCTTCCAAGAATTTAATCTGCAGGAAACTGAATCCGATCTGGAATCCAGGGCAATTTTGGTGCGGGCAAAGATCCTGGAGTATCTGCGTGCGAACCGAGTGGAAGATCTTAGGCATTACTGTATCCTGGCCGGTCGGGAATCGGCAACCAGGATTACGGTTATAAATTACAACGGTCGGGTGGTGGCCGATTCCAACGAGGATCCGGAGGTGATGGATAACCATCGGTTTCGCCCTGAAGTTGTGAGGGCCTTTGCGGGGGAGGTGGGTAAGTCCAGGCGTTACAGCAAGACCCTGGAGGAAAACCGGATCTATCTGGCCCTACCCCTCGAAAACGTGTTTACACAGTCGGAAAATGGGGTGGAAGAAAATAATAATATTGTGGAGATGGTGTTGAGAACCTCTGTTTCCGTGGTCTCACTTGATAAAACCCTGGCCGGTATTAAACTGCGTATAGGTATAGGCGCTTTGGCGGTAATGGTTGTTGCCGGTCTGGTGACGCTGCTTATTTCCCGTAATATCAGTAAGCCTCTGGAGCAGATGACTAAAAGCTCGCAACGCTTTTCCCAGGGTGATTTTAACAAAAGAATGTTGCCCCAGGTTAAAAAAACGGCATCCCTGGAGGTGGTTACCCTGGCCGCTTCCATGGATAAAATGGCGGAAGAAC